>JBEVMD010000151.1:0-9710 GCA_040508835.1 Duganella sp.
GCGCCAGGCCGCCGAAGCTGCCCAGCATGGCGGCCTGGTTAATGAAACCACTGAAGCTGGTGCGGGTGCCGTCGGCCAGGCTCGCTTCCAGCGCGGCGGGCTTGCCCAGCAGCGACGCCAGGTCGATGTGGGCATCGGTGGACAGCGCGATCACATCGCGGGCGCCGATCGCTTGCAGCGATTCGTGGGCAGCAAACGCTTCCACCATCAATGGCGACTCGGCGCCATCGAGCTGCAATTCGTAGAGCCGGGTGTCACTGGCAAACTGCGCCAGTGCAGCCCTTATCTGCCTTAACGTCGAAGCAGCCATATTCTCACCTCAGTCAGATCCATGCCCGAAGTATATTATGCGACAACGTTTCAGACTGAACAACTGACTAAGCTCAAGCAGGCTCGTCTTGATCCGGTTCCAGGCCAGCCATCAACCTGGCGGCGGCAGCACGAAGTCCGGATATTTTTCACGCAGCGCGTCGATTTCCGACAGCGTGCCGGACAGGTGCGAACGCACGGCGTTGCGCGCGGCGTCGGACTTGCCGGCGGTGATGGCCTCGGCAATGGCGGCGTGGTCGTCGAGGATGCGCCGGGCCTTGCTGTTGAGCGGCAGATGCAGTCGGCGCAGGCGGTCGAGGTTGCCGCTGAGGCGGCGCACCAGGTGCCACAGGTCGCCGAGGTCGGCCGCTGCGTACAGGGTGCGGTGAAACTCGAGGTCGGCGCGGGCGAAGTTTTCCAGGTCGTTTCGGTCCAGCGCCAGGCGCTGGCGGGCGATCAGGTCGGCCAGTTCGCCGTCGAGATTGGCCGGACGGCGTTCGGCCAGCTGGTGCGCCATTTCCAGTTCCACCGACAGCCGCAGCACGTGCGCCTGGCGGGCGGAGGCGAGGTCGATGGCGCTCACCCGCGTCAGGTGCTGCGGGTAGATGTCCACCAGCCGTTCTTCTTCCAGGCGCAGCAGCGCATCGCGGATGGGCGTAGTGGACAATTTAAAATAATCGGCCAGTTGCTGGCGCGCCAGGACGGTGCCCGGCTCCAGCGCGATGGTGACGATCTGCTCGCGCAGATGTTCGAACACCTGGATGGTGGCGTTGCGCGAACGGTCGAGAGTAAAGGTTCCTGGCGGCGATTGCAAAGCCATGCTGAGATCCGTGTAAGTCGTAGTTTGGACGGCCCGGGAGATTAACATATCAATATGTGAGCACCGGACCAGGGAGCCGGTAAAACTCGATCTCGACAATCGAGAGCACGCCCTGCGGCGTGGTATTGGCGCCCGTGTCCACGTTGGCCTGGTTGGCCACCTCGGTCAGTTTCACCGGATTGCCCTCCTCGGCCGCGCCCACCAGTTCCACCTTGACCAGGCTGCCCTGCCGGGGCGCGAGCGGCAGCGTCACGTAGCCGAGGCTGCGCGGCGTCATGCCGTTGTACACCTCGGCGCCATCCACCGAAATGCGCAGCGGATAGCTGCGCTCCTTCCAGCCCGACAGTTTCATGGTCACCTGGTGCAACGTGGCCGGCCGCGCCAGGCGGTACGTGATGGCCGCCGGTTCGCCGGGCTTGCTGGACCAGCGCGTGGTCTCGTCATCGTCGATGGAATGATTGGCCTCGCCGGCATTGCTGGCCGCGTCCGACACCTGCGCCGGGACCGCCACCCGGCTCACGGCAAACGACGGCGTCGCTGGCGTGGGACCGCGTTCCAGGTACAGCGGCAGGTCGGCGCCCGGCAGGCGCGGCGACAGCCCCGCCGTCACGGGCGCGGCGACCGATTCCAGCACCAGCCGGGCGCCCGTCAATCCCGGCGCGCTGGCGGTGACGACGATCCTCCCCGGCTGCGTGGCGCTGCGCACCAGCACCCGGTTCACGCCCCCTTCCACCGGCAGCGCCCGGTCGAGGATGTGGTTGTGCGGACCCTGGGCGATGCCGCCGCGCCATTCGGCCGGCCCCGCCAGTTCAAAACTGACGGTGTCGAGCGCCAGCGGGTTGCGGCGCCCTTGCGCATCGACCACTTCCACCTGCACCAGCGCCAGGTCGGCGCCGTCGGCCTGCAGTCCGGACGGCGCAACCATGGGCGTGAGCTTCAGCGCCGCCGGGGCGCCCGCCGTCACCAGCGTGGCCTCGCAGACCTGCCTGCCGGCCGCGTCGAACCCGGTGGCCGTGAGCGTGCCGGGCTGCCAGGCGATCGCATCGAACGTGAACAGGAAGCGCTCGCTCTGGCGCGCCTGGACGGGCAGCCGCCGGCCGTTCAGGCGCAGTTCCACGCGGTCCGCGCTGGACACCACGGTCACGGTTTTTGCCGTGCCCGGCGGATAGTTCCAGTGGCCGAGGATGTGTGCGCGCGGCCGCTCCACGTCCACCCAGCCGTCCCACATGACCTGGTGCGCATAGTAGCCGTCCTTGGGAATGCGCATCGCGTCCACCTCGCCGCTGCGGCGGTAATTCTCGGCGCCGCGATGGTGGGTGTTACTGTCCGAAAAAATGATGTTGACGCCGCCCGACGACACGCGCGTGCCCGTTCCGGGCCGTTCGCGCCAGTAGTCGACCCAGCGCCGGACGTTTTCAATCGCGTGCGTGTCCTGGTTGCGGTTGTAGATGGCCGCACTTTGCCCCTTGTACTGGGGGCCGTCGCCGTCCTGGTGGAATGGCGGCGACAGCGCGTCCCAGAATTTACGTGCGCCCTCGTCGCGCGCGTATTCCATCGCCCACATGGGGATGCGCGCGCTTTTGTTTATGTACAGCATTTCGCCGCCGTATTCGGCCACGCCCTGCAGCGCGGCGCTGAGCATTTCGCGGCTGCCGGCCGCGCGGCCGCCGTGCGGATCGAAGCGGTCGCGCAGCGCCTTGATCTCCTGCATGTGCGCTGCGCTGACGCCGCGGTTGCCGCTTTCGTAAAAAATGATGCTGGGACTGTTGCGGTTGTAGACGATGGCGTCGCGCATGACCTCGAGGCGCTGCTCCCAGCGTCGCCCGGTCACGTCCGCTTCAGAGTCGCCGGCCGGCATCGCCTGCATCAGGCCGATGCGGTCCAGCGATTCCGTGTCCTGGCGCCACGGCGCGATATGCATCCAGCGGATCAGGTTGGCATTGCCTTGCAGCGCCAGCGTGTTGCTGTAGTCGCTCAGCCACGCGGGCACCGACAGGCCGATGGCAGGCCACTCGTTCGACGTGCGCTGCGCATATCCTTTCAGTTGCAGCACGCGGTCGTTCAGGCGCACCATGCCGTCCGTAAAACTGGTCTTGCGAAAACCGGTGCGCGTGACCACGCTGTCGATCTCCTTGCCGTCCACCTTGAGCGTGGTGGTCACGTCGTACAGGTAGCCGTAACCCCAGCTCCAGAACCGCAGGTCGTCCACTGCCGCGCTGGCCTCGACGGTGGCCGTGGCGCCAGCGGCAATGGTCTGCGCCGGACCGGCAAAGCCGGCGACCTGGCGGCCGTCGCGGTCGCGCAGCTGCACGTCATAGGTGAACGTGCGTGGCGCATCGTACTCGTTGCGCACCTGCGATTGCGCGTGGATGGTGGCGCGGCGGCCGGGAATGTCGAAATCGCTGGCATACACGTACACGCCGGTCGTGCCCAGGCTGCCATACAGCGGCAGCGTCTGGTACAACCGGTCGGTCAGGTGCAGCCGCACATTTTTCGGCAGGCCGCCGTAGTTGGCGTTGAAATTCTTGTCGGACCACTGGTAGCGCTGGCCGGTGGCCTGCTCGCGGTAGTCCCAGCGGTTATCGGTGCGCACGGCAACCGTGTTCTCGCCGTCCACCAGCGCGGCCGTGATGTCGTACCCGAACGCGGTCACGCCGTTTTCGTGCAGGCCCATGCGCTTGCCGTTGACGTACACCTCGGCCGCCTGGCGCGCGCCTTCGAATTCCAGGAACACTTTTTGACCGCGCGCCTGCGCCGGCAAGGAAAATCGCTTGCGGTACCAGGCGATGCCGGTCGCGTGGTCCACGATGTCCCGGCCGAAAGCGTCGTCCTCGTTCCACGCGCGCGGCAACGTCACGCGTTGCCAGCGGCTGTCGTCGAATCCGACGGTTGCCGCCTCGGCCGGGTCGGCCACGGCCAGGCGCCAGCCGGGATTGAAATTGTACGTCTGGCGCGCGGCGTGGGCCGGCGCCAGCAGGGACAGCAGGGACAGCAGCAATGGGGCGAGGAACGCCGCCCGACACCGGAGGGACATACGCACTTTCCAGGATGGACTGCTGAAATATTAGCATTCCACATTCGTGCATAGCACGCCTGGCCCGCATTGCTCATCAACGTGAGCAGTGCGGCGCCGCGCCGGCTGCGGCGTTACCGCTTGTCAGAGCTGCGGTGCGTCGTCCAGCAGCCGCAGCAGCGCCGGCAAGTCGACCGGTTTGACCAGGTACCGGTCGAACGGCGTATCGGGCGCCTTGGGATCGGCATAGCCGGTCACGGCAATGAGCTGCGCCGCAGCCGTATGGGTCTGCTGGCGCAGGCGACGCGCCAGTTCGCGGCCGTCCATTTCCGGCATGCCGATATCGAGCAGGAACACGTCCGGCGTCTGGTCGGGCGGCAGGGCCAGCGCCGCTTTCGGGCTGTTGAGCTCGATCACGTCATGGCCCACGGCGCGCAGGCAGGTGGCCAGGGTCCAGGCTGCATCGACATTGTCGTCCACCACGACGATGCGCAGTGCGCGCGCGCTGTCCAGCGCCAGCGGCCGGGGAACGGCCTGTTCGGCGACCGGCTGGTGGCGCGGCAGCCAGACCGTCAGCGTGGCGCCCATGCCCTCGCCGGGGCTGGCGGCGGCCACGCGGCCGCCGTGCAGCTCGGCCATGCTGCGCACCAGCGCCAGCCCGAGGCCCAGGCCGCCCTGCGCGCGGTCCGGCGTGCGGGCGCCCTGGGTGAACAGCTCGAAGATGCGCGGCAGCAAGTCGGCAGCGATGCCCACGCCGTTGTCCGCCACCGAGATGGCCACCTCGTCATGTTCCACCTGCAGCGTGACGGTAATGCGCCCGTGCGACGGCGTGTAGCGGGCCGCGTTGCCGAGCAGGTTGGCCAGCACCTGCACCAGCCGCTTTTCGTCGCCGAGCACCAGCGCGGCCTCGTGCGTGATGTCGGTATGCACCTGGTGGCCGCGCTGGGCAATCAGCGGCTCCACTTGTTCCAGCGCGGCAGCCACCACCTGCTTGGCGTCCAGCACCGATTGATCCAGCTCGACCATGCCGCGCGTCACGCGCGAGACGTCTAGCAAGTCGTCGAGCATGCCCGACATGTGGCGCGCCTGGCGCGACAGCACCTCGCTCATGCGGGCGATGCGGGCCGGTTCGGGCGGCGCCAGCGCCAGCAGGTCGGCGGCGGCGGCAATCGGCGCCAGCGGATTGCGCAGCTCGTGGGCCAGCATGGCCAGGAAATCGTCCTTCTGGCGGTTGCTGCGCGCCAGCTCGGTCTCCACCTGCTTCTGGTGGCTGATGTCGAGCGTGATGCCGTCGAACCGCGTGGGTTCGCCATGCGCGTCGTAATAGGTGCGGCCCTTGGCGCGCAGCCAGCGTTCGCGGCCGTCGTCGGCCACCACGCGGTATTCGACGTCGTACATTTGCCGGTCGTGCACACTTGCCTGCACCGCCTGCCGCGTGCGTTCGCGGTCATCGGGGTGGATGCGCTGGTAAAACAGGTCGAAGTCGATCTCGGCGTCCTGCGGCAGGAAAAACTGTTCCTTGCACGTGTCGTTCCAGTAGATGCGGTCCATCGGCATCGGGCAATAAAACGTGCCCAGCTCGCCGGCGGCCACGGCCAGGTCCAGCCGTTCGCCGGCCTCGGTGGCGCGCGCCTCGGCAGCGCTGCGGCGCCGTTCGCCTTCCTTGACCACTTCGATCACGCGCCGCAAGTCGTTGAACGACTGCTCAACCTGGTCGGCGGGATCGCCCTCGGGCACGGTGGCGTCGCCGTTAACCAGCGCGGTCATGTCGTACACGCGGTGCAGGATCGCTTGCAGCTGCCCCTGCGCATCGAGCACGGGGATATTGGTGGGCAGCCAGTATTTGACGATGAATTCGCCGCCGCGCCGGTCCGGCACGTCGTAGCGCTGCAGCGCCATGGTATGCATCCGGCGCGTGCGCACCACCTCCTCGAGCGACGCCCGCAACCGGTCGGGGCCGTCGGCGTCGCTGGAAGCGGCCGGAAACACGTCGAACATGGGCCGGCCGATGACGTCGGCGCGTACCGTCTGCGTGGCGGCCAGGTACTCGTCCGAGCCGTGCAGTATCATGAAATCGGGGGACGGGTCGAGCACGAGAATGGCGAACGGCAGCGCCTGGACAACTAGGGAAGTATCGACTGTCATGGCGGGGAATAGGGTAAAAGTCGCGCCATACTACCATTCGTACGCTAGCGAACATAGCTGCGCACGATTGCGCGCCCGATATGCAAGCGGCCACCGCCACGCTGACAGGCAGGTTGCGCACATGCTGCCCACCGTGGCGCACGCGCTTGCGCACCCGATAAGTGTTGCGCAGCGTTAGTCGATGTACACTGTGTGGAACGATAGACAACTTTCATCTTCCATGCTCAGATCCAGTTCCTTCACGCCGTGCCGCCTGCTTGGCGCCGCCCTGGTCGGCGGCATCGCCCTGCTCCTGCTGGTGCGCAATCCCGGCATGCTGGGCGCCATGCCGCCGCCCGTGTACCACGCGCTGGTGGGCGGATTGTGGGCGGCGGCCGCAACTGCCGTCGGCACGCTGCCGGTGTTGTTGTCGCAAAGTTTTTCCGCGCGCACCTACGATGCCGCGCTGGGCCTGGGGGGCGGCATCATGCTGGCGGCCACGTCGTTCTCGCTGGTGCTGCCCGCGATTGCCGCCAGCAAGGGCGCCGGCTCCACGCCCATGGAAGCGAGCCTGATGGTGGGCGGCGGCATCCTGCTGGGCATGCTGGTCGTGATGCTGCTCGAACGGCTGGTGCGCTCGGACGATGTGCTCGACGGCGTCAAGTCCGGCCATACCGATACGCTGGTGCGCGCCTGGCTGTTCGTGGGCGCCGTGGCAATCCACAACATTCCGGAAGGCATGGCGATCGGCGTCGGCTACGCCGGGGTGGACCTGAGCAAGGCCAATGCGCTCACCACCGGCATCGCCATCCAGGACATCCCGGAAGGCATGGTGGTGGCAATGGCGCTGCGCGTGGCCGGCTACGGCCGCATCTTCTCGGCCGCGCTGGGCGCCCTGTCCGGCGTGGTGGAGCCGATCGGCGCGGTGATCGGCGCCCTGATGATCGAGGCGTCCGCCACCCTGCTGCCATGGGGCCTGGCCGGCGCGGCCGGCGCCATGCTGTACGTGATCTGCCACGACGTGGTGCCGGAAGCGCAAAGGCGCGGCAATTACACCACGGCGTCGTGCTCGCTGGTGATCGGCTTCATCATCATGATGGTGCTCGATACGGCCATGGGTTAGCGCCTCGCGCGTGCGCTTTAATTCAGCAAGTTAATGCTTTGATGCAAGAATGCAACGGGCACGACGCTATTCCATTGCGCCTCTGTCACCTTTGCTCCCGTCAGCGATGCCGCAGCGATACACTGCTTTCACCAAGCGGCCGCCGCTTTTCCACCTGACGGACCTGATATGAAGAACTCCACCGAAGAACTGACCTGCCTCGACCAGGAAACGCGGCTGGCCACGGCCATGTCGGTGCTCGACGCCATCAACCGCGTGCAGGCGGTGATCGAATTCGCGCTCGACGGCACCATTCTCCACGCCAACGACAACTTCTTGGCCACGGTCGGATACCGGCTCGATGAAATCGTCGGCAAGCACCACCGCATCTTCTGCGAGCCGGACTACGCCGCTTCCCCCGAGTACGCCGAGTTCTGGTTGCACCTGACGGACGGCGAATTCCACTCGGGCGAATTCAAGCGCAAGGCCAAGGGCGGCAGCGACATCTGGATCGCGGCCTCGTACAACCCGGTGCTGGGCCCGGACGGCAAGCCCGCCAAGGTCATCAAGTTTGCCACCGACATCACGGCGCGCAAGGTGGCCGCCGCCGAATTCCAGGGCAAGCGCGACGCCGTCAACCGCGCCCAGGCCGTGATCGAATTCGACCTCACCGGCAAGATCCTGGACGCCAACGACAACTTCCTCAAGGCCGTCGGCTACACGCTGAGCGAGGTGGTGGGCCAGCACCACGCGATTTTTTGCGAACCGGCCTATGCCCGTTCGCCCGAATACCGCACGTTCTGGCAGCACCTGGCCGCCGGCGAGCTGCATGCGGGCGAGTTCAAGCGCATGAGCAAGCAGGGCAAGGCAGTGTGGATACAGGCCACGTACAACCCGATCTTCGGCGTGGACGGCAAGCCGTTCAAGGTGGTCAAGTTTGCCACCGACATCACCGAAGCGAAAATCCGCAATGCCGACTTCGAAGGCAAGAACCTGGCCGTAAACCGGGTCCAGGCCGTGATCGAGTTCGACCTGCACGGCAAGGTGCTCAGCGCCAACGACAACTTCCTCAACATCATGGGCTATTCGATCGAAGAGGTGCAGGGCCAGCACCACCGCATGTTCTGCGACAGCAGCTTCGTGCATTCGCCCGAGTACGCGACGTTCTGGGAGCGCCTGGGACGCGGCGAATTCAATGCCGGCGAGTACCGCCGCATTGCCAAGTCGGGCGAGGACGTGTGGATCCTGGCCTCGTACAACCCGATTTTCGATGCCGAAGGCAAGCCGATGAAGGTGGTGAAATTCGCCACCGATATCACCGAACAAAAAATGCTCAGCGCCGAGTCGCGCGGCAAGCTCGAAGCGCTGGGCCGGTCGCAGGCCGTGATCGAGTTCGACATGCGCGGCCACGTGCTGTCGGTCAACCACAACTTCCTGCGCACCATGGGCTACACGGAGAACGAAGTGGTGGGCGCGCACCACAGCCTGTTCTGCGAGGAAGATCTGATCAAAAGCGCCCAGTACCGCAATTTCTGGGCCGCGCTGGGCCAGGGCGAGTTTCAGTCGGGCCTGTTCAAGCGGCGCGGCAAGCACAATGCCGACATCTGGATCCTGGCCACGTACAACCCCATCCTCGATATTAACGGCAAGGCGTACAAGGTCGTCAAGTTCGCCATGGACGTGACCGAGCAGGTGCAGCGCGAAATGCTGGTCAGCCGGAAGGTGCAAGCGATATCGAGCGTGCTGGCCGACCTCACGCAGTCGATCGGCGTGATCGCGCAAGGCTCGCAGGAAACGGCCGGCCTGGCCGGCCAGACCCAGGCCGAGGCAGCCGACGGCAGCAAGCTGCTGGGCCGTTCGCGCGACGCCATCATGGCGATTCAAAAATCGTCCGGCGACGTCCACGACATCATCGACACCATCAGCGACATCGCCAGCCAGACCCATTTACTGGCCTTCAACGCCGCCATCGAAGCCGCCCGCGCCGGCGAACACGGCTACGGTTTTTCCGTGGTGGCCAACGAGGTGCGCAAGCTGGCCGAGAAATCGGCCGTGGCCACCCGCGAGATCGCCAAGCTGATCACCGAGACCGTCAACCGCGTGGACGAAGGCACGCGCCTGTCCGGCGAAGTGGAAGCGGCGTTCGAGCGCATCGTCACGTCGGTGGCCAAGACCAGCGCCTCGATCGGGCAGATCCACGCGTCCACGTCGGCCCAGGCCGCCGCCACGCACGACGCCTCGTCGCTGCTGACGGAGCTCGAAACCGTGACCCCGAAGCACTGACACCATGAGCAACGCTGCATCCGGTCCGGCAGCCGCCACGGTGCGGCTGGCGGCCGCCC
>JBEVMD010000200.1:0-18955 GCA_040508835.1 Duganella sp.
TTCACCGCCCAGGAGCCGGAACTGACGATGGCCGAGGTGGCGCGCAAGGCCGGGTTGGATAACGCCACCGCGTTTCGCTTCCTCAACACGCTGGTCGGGCTCGGCTATGTGGACAAGGTGGAAAACAGCCGGCTGTTCCGGCTGTCGCTCAATGTGCTGGACCTGGGGTTCCATGCGATTGCGCGGTCGGACTTGCGCACGCTGGCGCGGCCCATCCTGCGCGGGCTGGTGGGGGAAATCAACGAGGCGGCGTCGATCGGTGTGCTCGACGGCAGCAGCGTGGTGTATGTGGAACGGCTGCAGGCGGGACTGACCCAGCTTGGCATCGACGTGCGCATCGGCAGCCGCGTGGCGGCGTATTCGAGCGCGGTAGGGCAGGCGATCCTGGCCTGGCTGCCGCGCCAGACGCAGCTGCGGGTGCTGCAGGGCCAGCCGCTGGTGAAGTTGACGGCCACGACGATTACCGACGTCGATGCACTGCTGGCAAGGCTGGAGCAGATCCGCGGTCTCGGCTACGCGGTGTCGAACCAGGAAACCGTGGCGGGCGTGTACGTGATGGCGGCGCCCGTGCTCGATATCGACGGCACGCCGGTGGCGTCCCTGAGCGTCGCGGCGCCGGTGCACCGCAGCACGCTGGAGCAGTTCGAAGCGAACACGGTGGCCGGCGTGCTGGCGGCGGCGCAGCAGCTGTCGAAGTCGCTGCAGGCCACGGGCGGCTACGCCGGCCAGGGCCGGTAAGCGGCGGGCGCGGCATGAACGACAGCGGCTTCGGTATCGCCGGTCACCATGGCACCGCCATCATCGTGTCGATGGTGGTGGCGTATATCGCCTTCACGGCGTGGCTGACCGCGCGCTCGCGCAGCAAGACTGCCAGCGAGTTCATGGTGGGCGCGCGCAGCCTGCCGGCCGTGGTGGTGGGCGTGCTGATGGTGTCGGAATTTATCGGCGCCAAGTCCACCATCGGCACCGCGCAGGCGGCGTTCGAGTCGGGCATGGCGGCATCGTGGGCAGTGCTGAGCGCGGCCATCGGCTTCCCGCTGTTCGGGCTGGTGCTGGCGCGCAAGTTGTACAACACGGGCGAGTACACGATCTCGGGCGCGATCTTCCAGCGCTACGGCCGGTCGACGCAGATGGTTGTGTCGCTGATCATGATTTATGCGCTGCTGCTGGTCAACGTGGGCAATTACATCAGCGGCGCGGCCGCGATTGCCACCGTGCTGCACATCAGCTTGCCGCTGGCCGCGTTCGTGATTGCCGTGGTGAGCACGTTTTATTTTGCGTTTGGCGGCATGAAAAGCCTGGCGTACGTGACCTTGTGGCACAGCGTCATCAAGTACCTCGGGGTGCTGGTGGTGCTGTACGTGGCGCTTGCGCTCACCGGTGGCATCGCGCCGATGGCGGCGGCGCTGCCGGCATTTTATTTCACGTGGGATGGCGCCATCGGCGCGCCGACCATTGTGGCGTTCTTCATCGGAAATATCGGGGCGATATTTTCGACGCAGTACATCATCCAGGCGATCTCGTCGACCCGGAGCGCCAATGCGGCGCGCCGCGCGACGTATATCGCGGGCTGGCTGGCGGTACCGATCGGCATTGCGCTGGGCCTGATCGGCGTGGCGGCGCGGTATCTGTATCCGCACATGGACAGCTTGTATGCGCTGCCGATGTTTTTGCAGAGCATGAATGTTTATACGGCCGGGTTTGTGACGGTGTCGCTGGTGGCGGCGATTTTTGCCGGTGTGAGCACCGTGGCGCTGGCCATCGCCTCGCTGGTGGTGCGCGATTTTTACGTGCCGCTGTGCCAGCCGACGCCCGAGCGCGAGTTTCGCGCCACGCGATGGATGGCGCTGGCGATTGGCCTGGTGCCGCTGGTGTTCGTGTTTTTCGCACCCGGCCTGATGCATCTGTCGTTTTTTACACGGGCCTTGCGCCTGTCGATTTCGGTGGTGGCGGTGATGGGCATGTATCTGCCCTTCTTCGGCAGCAACCGCGGGGCCACCTGCGGGCTGCTGGCGGCAACGCTCACCACCACGGTCTGGTACCTGCTGGGCAATCCCTGGGGTATCGACAATATGTATATTGCGCTGGTGACACCAGCGATCGTGATTCTGGCCGAGCGGGTGTTCGGCCGGGGAGGCGGCGTCAAACAATAGGCGCTGCCTATTTTTGTCGCCTGGCGACCCATTTGGAGATGATGTAACCGCGTGCAGCGCCTGGAAGCCGGGTCCGCTGCGCAGGTTACCAAGGTACGTATGAAACAACACAACTTCCTGATCCTGGGCGGCGTCCTGCTGTCCGGCGTATGCGGCACCGTGGCCGCGCAATCGAGCACTGCCAGCGCTTCCAACGTCAGCGTGTACGGCATCGTCGACGTCGCGCTCACCCGCGTCGACCACCTGCCGGGCGGCACCAAGACCTATATGCGGTCCGGCCCCAAGGACGGCAACCGGCTCGGCTTCCAGGGCAGCGAAGACCTCGGCGGCGGCACGAAAGCCATCTTCAAGCTCGAAGCGGGGCTCAACACCGACGACGGCACCGCCGGCCAGGCGGGCAGCCTGTTCAACCGCGCCGCGTTCATCGGCCTGACCAACACCAAGCTCGGCACGCTGACCCTGGGCCGCCAGTACTCGTCGTACTTCGACGCCCTCAACGCCATGGGCCCGGTGCCGGTCGTCACCGGCTCGGCCGGCGATCACCCGGGCGACATCGACGGTTTCGACATCACCATCCGCCACAACAATTCGGTCAAGTACACGTCGCCGTCCATGCACGGCGTGACGGGCAGCGTGATGGTGGCGTCGGGCGAGCAGGCCGGCCACACGGGCAGCGGCGGTTCGGCGGCCGCCTCGCTCAAGTTCGACGGCAGCCAGTGGCACCACGCCATCGGCTACCAGCTGCTGAAGAATGGCGTGAGCCAGCTTAACTGGGACAGCAACACGTCGAGCAGCTTCTCGAAGTCGCCCGTCAACGCCGGCTACCTGTCCGCGCGCGACGTCCAGTTCCTGGCGGCCGGCACCCGCTACCAGATGGGCGCGGTCAGCCTGGGCGGTTCGGTCAGCAACGTGCAGTACACGCCCAACTCGACATCCGTGTTCCGCGACAAGGCCATCTTCAATACCGGTGCGCTGCTGGCCCAGTGGCAGACGTCCACGCCGTGGCTGCTGGGCGCCGGTTACACCTACACCCAGGCCAATGCCGCCAACGGCATCGCCGACGGCGCCCGCTACCGCCAGTTCGCGCTGCAGCAGGCGTACTGGTTCACCAAGCGCACGTCCGTGTACCTGCTGGAAGCGGTGCAGCGCGCCAGCGGCCAGACCCTGGCGGCCAACGGCAAGACCGTCATCGATGCGGATGCCGTGATCGGCACGTCGCAAGGCGGGCTGGTGGGTGATGGCCGTCACCAGACCATGTTCTCGTTAGGCTTACGTCACTCGTTCTGAGCGTAGCGTCCCACCCAAGCCATGGCCCGGCTCCTGTCAGGAGGCCGGGCCGTGACTGCACAAAGGAAAACAATGGCTATCTCTCGACGCAAGTTCTTGCTGGGCGCAACCGTGTCCGCCGCCTGGGTCACCTGGAACACGGTCCCGGCCTGGGGCACGGCCGCGCCCGCACCATCGCCGTTCACGGCGCAATTCATGCAAACGTCGCGCCTGCTGATCAACCACCAGCTCGACGACAAGGTGGGCGCGCGCATTGCCGCGGCCGCCGTCAAAAAATACGCGCAAGGCGCGCAGATGATGGCGTCCATCATCGCCCTGGCGCAAGCGAAACAGGCTACGCAGGTCGAAGACTTTTTTGGCGACATTCCCGCAGGTCCGCTGCAGGACTTCGCCCACTGGGTGATCTTTGCCTGGTACTCGGGCTGCTCGTCGCCCAAGAAGGATGCCCAGCTGTTCACGTTCGAACAGGCGCTCACCTACCAGACCACGGCCGATACCGTGGCCATGCCGTCGTACGGCTTTTCCGGCCCCAACCTGTGGGGCCGCCCCATCGTGCCGCTGTCCGACATGCCGACCTTTTGATCCGGGAATCTCATCATGCCTAATCCTACAAGCGCCGACGTCGTCATCGTCGGCACCGGCGTCGTCGGCGTGTCGATCGCCGAGACCCTGCTCGACGCCGGCCTGTCCGTGCTGATGCTCGAAGCGGGCCCGCGCGTCTCGCGCGCCGAGGTCGTGGAAAACTTCCGCAACCTGCCGCTGGCACTCAAGGGCGATCCATCGTCCTGCTATCCGCCGGCGCCATGGGCGCCGCACCCGATGCCGTCCAGTGAAACGGCCGAGGACGCCTACCTGCAACTGTCCGGGCCCGACCGCTATGCGCAAAGCTATATCCGCTACGCGGGCGGCTCCACCTGGCACTGGGCCGGCACCTGCTGGCGCCTGACGCCGGCCGACATGCGCCTGAACACCCTGTACGGCGTGGGCCGCGACTGGGCCATCGACTACCAGACGCTGGAACCGTACTACACGCGCACCGAATACGCGCTGGGCATTTGCGGACCGTCCAATCCGGCCGAGCAATGGCCGCCGGTGACCGATACCACGTCGCGCTCGAAACCGTACCCGATGCCGCCGCTGCCGTTCGGCCCCGGCGAGCAGCGTTTTACGGACGTGGTGAAAACCCTGGGATACAGCAACATCCCGACCGCGCAGGCCCGTAACAGCGGCACGTCGTACGACGACCGTCCGGCCTGCTGCGCCAACAACAACTGCGTGCCGGTGTGCCCGGTGGGCGCCAAGTACGACGCCGCCACCGCGCTGGCGCGCATCGAAGCGAAGGGCGCAACCATTACCGCCAACGCCGTGGTGTTCCGCCTGGAGACCGATGGCGCCAACCGCGTGTCCGGCGCGCAGTACCTGGACCAGAACAAGGTCGCGCACCGCGTGACGGGCAAGCTGTTCGTGCTGGCCTGTAACGGCATCGAAACGCCGAAGCTGCTGTTGATGTCGGCCAATCTGCGCAACCCGAACGGCCTGGCCAACAGCTCCGACCAGGTGGGCCGCAACATGATGGACCACCCGCAGCTGACCATGACGCTGACACTCGAAGAGCCGTACTGGGCCGGCGTGGGTCCGGTCGTCAACAGCGGCATCATGGAAACCTCGCAGGGCGCGTTCCGTTCGGAACACGCGGGTGCATATTTCCGCTTCAATAACTTTGCCCGCAACCGTTTCGTGACCTTCGGCGCGCTGAAAAAAGGCCTGGTCGGCAAGGCGCTGGACGCGGAAATCCGCCGCATGACCGCGTGCACGGCCGACGTGGTGCTGGCGCACGAAGTGCTGCCCGATCCGAACAACCGCCTGACCCTGTCCGACAAAAAGGACTGGCACGGCTTGCCGAAACCGGCCATCCATTACGACGTGGGCGACTACACGCGCAAGGCTGCAGAAGTCTATTCGATACCGATCGGCAAGCGCATTGCCCAGGCCATGGGCGCGACCGACATCAAGCTGAGTCCGAGTTTCAACCAGAGCAAGCACATCATGGGAGGCACCATCATGGGCCGCGATCATCACGATTCCGTGGTGGATGTCGACTGCCGCGCGCACGACCATGACAACCTGTTCCTGCCCGGCGGCGGCGCCATGGCCAGCACGGCCTGCGGCAACAGCACCATCACCATGGTCGCGCTGGCCTTCAAGGCAGCGGACGCGATGGTGCGCCAGTTGAAGGGAGCATGAGCATGAACGCACTGCGCCCCGATACATTGATCAAGCACCTGAAAGCGGTGGTGCTGCTGGCTGCGGCCGCATGGTCGGCCGGGTTGTCGGCCCATGCGCTGGCGCAGGCCGCCGATGCGGCCACCATCGAGCGCGGCAAGTACCTGGCCACGGCGTCGGACTGCATGGCGTGCCACACGGCGCACCACGGCAAGCCGCTCGCTGGCGGGCTGGTGATGTCGTCGCCCGTGGGCGACATCGTGTCCACCAACATCACGCCATCGAAACAGCACGGCATCGGCAACTACACCGAGCAGCAGTTCAGCGATGCGCTGCGGCGCGGCATCCGTGCCGACGGCAAGATGTTGTACCCGGCCATGCCGTACACGGCGTATGCGAAGATGACCGATGCGGACATCCACGCCATGTACGCGTACTTCATGCAGGTGCCTGCAGTCGAGCAGCCGACCAAAGAGACCAGCCTGCCGTTCCCGATGAATATCCGCCTGTCCATGAAGGTGTGGAATGCGCTGTTCCTCGACGATAAGCCGCTGCCTGCCGCACCAGCGCAATCGGCGCTGTGGCTGCGCGGCCGCTACCTGGCCGAAGGTGCGGCCCACTGCACCACGTGCCACACGCCGCGCGGCGCGCTGATGCAGGAAGATACCGCGCGCCACCTGGGCGGATCGCAGGTGGGCGCCTGGTATGCGCCCAACATCACGTCGCACCCGACTGCCGGCATCGGCAGCTGGACCGAAGCGGAGCTGGTGCAGTATCTGCGCACGGGCCGCGTGGAAGGCAAGGCGCAGGCGGCCGGCAGCATGGCCGAAGCGATCAGCCTGAGCTTCCGTCACCTGGAAGCGGACGACCTGAAGGCGATTGCCGTCTACATCAAGTCGCTGCCGGCCGTGGTGGGCGACGCCGACCAGGCGCAGGGCGCCTCGCGCTTTACGCAGGGCAAGGCAGGCAACGCGCTCGACAGCATCCGCGGCACCCGCTACAGCGACAACCTGAAGGGCGCCAGCCTGGGCGCGCAGATCTTCTCGGCCAACTGCGCATCGTGCCACGGCGTCAACGGCCAGGGCACCAGGGACGGTTACTACCCGAGCCTGTTCCACAACTCGGCCACCGTGAATAAAACCAATCTGCTGGCCACCATCGTGCTGGGTGTCGATCGCCAGACGGACGACGGCCACGTGTTCATGCCGCCGTTCGGCGACGCCGTCAACGCGGTGAATCACCTGTCCGACCAGGAAGTGGCGGCGCTGGCCAACTTCGTGCTGGTGCAATACGGCACCGGCCAGCCGGACGTCCAGCCCGCCGACGTGGCCGTCATCCGCCAGGGCGGTCCGCAGTCGCACCTGCTGACGATGGCGCGTGCCGGCGCCGTGCTGGGCGTGCTGGTGCTGGCGCTGATCGTGGTGTTCGTGCTGCGTCGCCGCCGGCGCGCCGCCGCTGTCACGGGAGTATAACGATGCAAGCACCTTCCATCTCGCGTCGCCGCGCCTTGAAAGCGCTGGGGGCGGTGGCGCTGTCCGGCGTGGCCGGGCAGTTGCTGCTGTCCACCCGCGCCAGCGCCGCGCTCGCACCAGGCGCCCAGGGCCGGGGCCTGGCGGCGTTCATCGACGTGTCGAGGACGCTGACCGCCAGGCCCGACCTCAACGCCAGCCTGGCGCTGGGGCTATATGGCGCGTTCCAGAAGACCATGCCCGATGTCGACCAGGCGCTGGCCGGCCTGCAGGCCGCGCTGGCAACCGGCGTGCTGGCGCAGGACGACAAAACGGCGTTCACCGAGCAACAGAAGGCCGAGCAGGGCCTGGCCCAGGCCATCTTGCAGGGCTGGTACCTGGGCGTGGTGGGCAAGGCCAAAAAAGCCGTGTGCGTGGCGTATGCCGAGACGCTGTCGAACCAGGCCGTGGCCGACGTGCTGGTGCCGCCAAGCTATTCCTACGGCCCGTGCGGCAGCTGGCAAGCGCGGCCCGAAGTCAAGAATGAGAGTCAAGCATGAAAAATGAAAATTCAGCCGACGTGTGTGTAGTCGGCGGCGGCATCTGCGGCGCGCTGCTGGCGCGCAAGCTGGCGCTGGCCGGCCAGTCGGTGCTGATGCTGGAATCGGGCCCGCGCGTGGGGCGCGGCGAGCTGGTGGAGCGTTATCGCCATGCCGCCTTCAAGTCGGACTTCATGGCGCCGTACCCGTTTTCCGCAATGTCGCCGCACCCGGTGTTTACGCCGGAGGCGAACAAGTATATCGAGCAGGTGGGGCCGCACGCGTTCCAGGCGCAATACATCCGCATGCTGGGCGGCACCAGCTGGCACTGGGCGGCGCAAATGTGGCGCTATCTGCCGGCCGACTTCAAGACCCAATCGCTGTACGGCGTGGGCAAGGACTGGCCGATCGCTTACGACGACCTGGAGCCGTACTACCACGAGGCGGAAACGATTGCCGGCGTGGGCGGCTCGCTCGAGACGGGATCGCCGCGTTCAAAACCGTTTCCGATGGAACCGGTGCCCGCCTCGTATTTCCAGCAGCGCGTGACCGAACGCCTGGCGCCGGACTTCAAGGTGCTGGACGACTGCACGGCGCGCAACAGCCGCAGCTTCGACGGCCGTCCCGCCTGCTGCGGCAATAACAACTGCATGCCCCTGTGCCCGATCGACGCCCAGTACCACGGCGGCATCGCGGCCACCAGCGCCGAGCAGGCCGGCGTGCAGACCCTCACCGAAGCGGTCGTCTACAAGCTCGAGCACGACGACGCGGGGGCAATCACGGCCGTCCATTACTACGACTGGAACAAGGTCAGCCACCGCGTGACGGCCAAAACGTTCGTGGTCGCCGCCAACGCCATCGAGTCCGTCAAGCTGCTGCTGATGTCGGCCAGTCCCCGGTTCCCCAACGGCCTGGCCAATCGCAGCGACCAGCTGGGCCGCAACCTGTGCGACCACCCGGCCATCGGCGTGACGTTCGATGTCGATGAACCGATCTGGCCGGGCAGGGGGCCGGTGAGCCCGTGTTCGATCGGCCAGTTCCGCGATGGCGCTTTCCGTGGCGAACACGCGCCGTTCCGCATCGATATCTCGAACGCTTCGCAAGTGGCGTCCGTGACCAGGGAGCTGATCGGCGAGGGCTATTACGGCGTCAAGCTGGAAGGCGCGATCCGCGACCGGGCGTCGCGCCGCGTGAGCATCAAGAACGCGCTCGAACAGCTGCCCGACCCGAACAACCGTGTGACGCTGAGCGACAAGAAGGACGCGCTGGGCCTGCCCACGCCGCGCATCTTCTGGGACATCGACGACTACGTCAAAAAAGGCACGGAGCAGACGCGCCAGCGCTACGACCAGATCGCCCGCCAACTGGGCGCGACCAATATCAAGCACAGCAAGGCAGGCGCATTCAGCAACCGCCAGCACATCACGGGCACGCTCTCGATGGGCAAGGATGCGAACACCAGCGTGACCGATCCGTTCGGCCGCGCGCACGACCACCCGAACCTGTACATGGTGGGCACGGGCGTGATGCCGACCGTGGGCACCTGCAACGTCACGCTGACGGCAGTGGCATTGGCGCTGCGCACGGCGGACCGGATCATGGCGGAGGCCGCCCATGCGTAAGCTGCCCATGCGTAAGCCGGCCACGCGTAAGCTGATTCATTGCGTGGTCCGCGCGGCAGTGGCTGCCACGGCAGGCGTGGTGCTGGCGAGCGCCGCCGCATCGTATGCACCGGCCGCCCAGGCTGCTCCGGCAGGCCGTCAACCCGATGCCGCCACGCCGGCATTGATCGAACGCGGCAAATACCTGGCCACGGCCGGCGACTGCGCGGCCTGCCACACCCAGGCCGGCAGGCCGGCGTTTACAGGCGGCGTGGCCATCGCCAGCCCGCTGGGGACGATTTATTCGACCAATATCACGCCATCCGGCAAATCGGGGATTGGCGGCTACACGCTGGCGCAGTTCAGCAACGCCGTGCGCGGCGGCGTGCGGGCCGACGGCAGCCACCTGTACCCGGCCATGCCGTACACGGCGTACGCCAGATTGACGGACGACGACACGGCGGCGCTGTACGCGTACTTCATGCACGGCGTGCCAGCGGACGACACCCGGGCGCCGGCCACCGCGCTGCCGTTCCCGTTCAACCTGCGCTTTTCGATGGCCTTGTGGAATGCGCTGTACCTCGACCCCAAGCCCTACGTGGCCGATCAGTCGAAATCGGTGGAATGGAACCGCGGCGCGTACCTGGCGCTGGGCCTGGCCCACTGCGCCACCTGCCACACGCCGCGCAACTTCCTGATGGGCGAGCAATCGTCGCTGTACCTGCGCGGCGGCTCGCTGGGCACGTGGTACGCACCCGACATCACGATGGGTGCAGCGGGCAAGCCGGGGTGGAACCAGGAAACGCTGGTCGCGTATCTGACCACCGGCCACGCGACCAGCGGCGCCATGACGGCCACCGCCGGCGGCCCGATGCTCGAAGCCATCGACAAGAGTTTCTCGCGCATGGACCCGCAGGATATCCAGGCCATGACCGTATATCTGACGGACTTGCCGGGTGCCAGGAAAACTGTCGAGCACGCGGTCGTGCCGCCCGTCTCCGGCAGCGACATTGCCGAGATGGCGGGCCGGATCGGCGCCGGCGAGCAGCTGTACCGCAACAACTGCGCGTCGTGCCACCAGGCCCATGGCGACGGCATGCGCGGCCTGCCCGCGCTGCGCAATCACGCGGTGCTGCGCCAGCCGACTGCCGACAACGTGAGCATGGCGATCCTGGACGGCGTCTGGCCCGAGCACAGGCAGGGCATGCCCGGCTTCAGGCACGAGCTGAGCGACGCCGAGATTGCCGATCTCACCAACTACGTGATGACCACGTTCGGCGAGAGCAAGGTGAGCATCGATGCGCCGCGCGTGGCGGTATTGCGCCAGGGCGGCGCGCCGTCACCACTGCTGTGGCTGGCGCGGGGCGGGATGGCGGCCGGCGTGCTGGTCGTGCTGGCGCTGCTGTGGCGCTGGCGGCGGCGTCGTCCGCGGTAACACGGTCGGCGTCATACACCGGCCGCACGATGCAGCCGGTTCAACATTTATGAATGGGAATGCATCATGCAATGGTTTGCCGATTTAAAGATCAGTAAGAAATTAATCCTGTCGTTCAGCCTGGTACTGGCGTTGACGCTGCTGCTGGGCCTGGTGACGATTTCCAGCATGGGCCGGCTGAACGCGGCGTCCAACACGCTGTCGGCGCAGTGGCTGCCCAGCATGCGCTACGTGCTGGCGTTAAAAGCCGCGCTCAACACCACGCGCCGCTACGAAATGGAGCAGCTGCTGGCCACCGATCCGGCGCGCGTGGCCAGGTTCGACGACATGATCGTCAAAATGGTCAGGAAGGTCGATACCTTGCAGGGCCAGTACCAGGCCACCATCACCACCGACGAAGACCGCCAGCTGTTCGCCCAGCTGGTCAAGCTGCGCGCCGGCTACGCCGTCGAGCGCGCCGCCATGGCGGATTTGCGCCGGCAGGGCCGCCGCGACGAGGTGCTGGCAATTGCCGAAGGCCGCTCGTTCCAGCTGATGAACCAGACCGCCGACGTGATCGACAAGATGGCCCAGCACGCGCAGGACGGTGGCGAAGCGGCCAGCCAGGATGCCGAAGACCAGTATCTGAGCGCGCGCAACCGCGCCATCGGCCTGCTGGCGGGCGCCATCGTCCTCGGCCTGCTGCTGGCGTGGTGGATCGCCCGTACCATTTCGCGGCCGCTGCAGCATGCGGTGACCATCGCGCGCCAGGTGGCCGACGGCGACCTGACGGCGCACGTGCACGTGACCTCGCGCGACGAAAGCGGCCAGCTGATGGCAGCGCTCAAGCACATGAACGAGAGCCTGCAGCGCCTGGTGGGGCAGGTGCGCGGCAGCACCGACACCATCGCCACGGCATCGAGCCAGATTGCCGCCGGCAACCAGGATTTGTCGTCGCGCACGGAGCAGCAGGCCAGCTCGCTGGAAGAGACGGCATCGTCAATGGAAGAACTGACCTCGACCGTCAAGCAGAATGCCGACAATGCCCGCCAAGCCAACAGCCTGGCGTTGTCGGCGTCGCAGATTGCCGTCAAGGGCGGCGACGTGGTGGGGCAGGTGGTGGGCACGATGGCGTCGATCAATGCGTCGTCGAAAAAAATCGTGGACATCATTGCCGTCATCGACGGCATCGCATTCCAGACCAATATCCTGGCCTTGAATGCGGCCGTGGAAGCGGCCCGCGCCGGCGAGCAGGGTCGCGGTTTTGCCGTGGTGGCCACCGAAGTGCGCAACCTGGCGCAACGCTCGGCCGCCGCCGCCAAGGACATCAAGCAACTGATCGACGACTCGGTGGAAAAAGTGGACGCCGGCACGTTGCTGGTGGATCAGGCCGGCGCGACGATGGAAGACATTGTGTCCAGCATCGGCCGCGTGGCGGACATCGTCACCGAAATCACGGCCGCCAGCCAGGAACAAAGCGCCGGCATCGAGCAGGTGAACCAGGCCATCACGCAAATGGACCAGGTCACGCAGCAAAATGCCGCACTGGTGGAAGAAGCGGCGGCGGCGGCCGAGTCGATGCAGGAGCAGGCGGCAGCGTTGAGCGAGCGCATGAGCGTGTTCAAGCTGGCGGCGCAGGCGTCGCCGGCAACGCCGGCTGGCGCGCGCCGGGCGCTCAGGCTTGCCGGTCGTTAAAGGGTTGCGGGGTTGCGGTGACCGGGAATGCTGGCGGACTTGTTTCCGCAAGCGAAACAAACGCTGCGACGCACCGTGCTTGCCAGCATTGCGCCGACAGTCGAGGAATCGGCTCATGACAGCCGCCGCCCTCGACGACCCGGATGCCCTGCCACTGACCGATGCGCAATGACGGCCAATGCGGCCGGCACGCGCCACGTCGAAGTAACGCCGTTCGGTCCGCAGTCAGAACCGCGTCTCCCGCGCCACCCGCAAGAACTGGTCGAGGATCCCCGTGCAATCGAGCAGCTCGAAGCCGCCGGCGCGGTGGAATTCCGGGTGCCATTGCAGGCCCATCACGAACGGCGCCTTGCGGTACCGGATCGCTTCGACCATGTTGTCGGGCACCGACAGCGCTTCCACCATCATGTCGCGTCCCAGGGTCTTGACGGCCTGGTGGTGGATCGAGTTGACCATGCCGCTCGCCTGGCCCTTGAACATGCGCGCCAGCGAGGAGCCGGTCGGGAACGTGATCTCGTGGCGGTTGCGGTCGTAGTCGTCGTTGACGTGGGCCAGCGAGTCGGGCACGTCGGAGGCGATGTCCTGGTACAGCGTGCCGCCGAACGCCACGTTGATCAGCTGGCAGCCGCGGCAGATGCCCAGTACCGGCTTGCCGGCTTCGACGAATTCATGCAGCAATTCCAGCTCGTACATGTCGCGCGCGCGGTCGCCGCTCCATTCGGGGCGGGTGGGGGTCTCAGCGTAGCTTTGCGGCGAGACGTCGGCGCCGCCCTGCAGCACCAGGCCGTCGAGGTGGCGCGCGTAGTCGCGCAGGCGGATGTTGGAGGGGTGCAGCAGGCCATCGGTATTGACGGTCGGGATCATGAACACCAGCACGTCGCGCGACATGACCCACTGCGCAATCGATTCTTCCAGGTATTGCAGGTTCTTGCTGCGCAGGCCGGTGGCGCCCGCTTCGGGATGAAAAATCCGCGCCGACACGCCGATGTGCAGCGGGCGTTGCACGATGTGGCGCGTGACCGAGGCAGCCACCCGGCGGTAGCGCGCCATCAACACCCGGCCCCACAGGCTGAACACGTTATCGCCGGGGTCGAGGTAGCGCGGCGTGGCGGAATTGCGGCGCGTGGCGTCGTCCTGGCGCTGGCGTCCGCGGTCGGAGGCGCGACGGTGCGGTGCGATGTCCTGGTCGTCAGGGCCGTCAGTCATGCTGTTCCTCATTTACTGTTGACGTAGTACCAGTGTGCCACATGCCGGGTTGGGCAGTCGCCCGCTTCACAATTCCTTACAAGTCGCCCGCGGCTGCACGCTCGCGGCGGCAGGCGGTCTGTTGCGGATCGAAACCTGTGGCAGACACGGCTTGCACGCCAGGTCGCCGGCGATCGATCTCAACGGTTTCTGGCGCGGTACCAGCGACGCGGGCAGCGCAGGCGGGCGCGAGGATTGATGGCGCGCGCCTTATAATCGGGCAATGAATACAAAATTCTGGAAAACCGTCGGCCGCGTGGTGGGCTCCATCGTGGTCGTGGCAATGACCGCGTGGGGCTGCCTGGCGCTGTGGTTCCAGCCCCTGTTTCAGGCACCCGCGCTGCGCCTTCCGCTGATTGCGGGATGGGCGGCAATGGCCCCGGTCGCGCTGTTCTGGTGGTGGCGCCTGCACCGTGCACGCGCGATGCTGCCGTGGGTGGCGGTCATGGCGGCCATGCTGGTGTGGTGGGGCACGCTGCAACCACGCCACGACCGCGTGTGGGCCGACGACGTGGCGCGCATGGTCACCGGCGAGGTGCACGGCAGCGTGGTGACCCTGGACCAGGTGCGCAATTTCGACTGGCGCAGCGACGACAACTACACCGCGCGCTGGGAGCGGCGCAGCTACGACCTCGATCGGCTGCAGACGGTGGACGTGGCGCTGTCGTACTGGATGGGGCCTGCGATTGCGCACACGCTGGTGTCGTTCGGCTTTGCCGATGGGCGCTATCTGACGTTTTCGATCGAGATCCGCAAGGAGCGCGGCGAGAGCTTCGATGCGCTGGCCGGCTTTTTCAAGCGTTACGAGACGGTGCTGATCGCCGCCGACGAACGCGACATCCTGCGCGTGCGCACCAACGCGCGCGGCGAGGACATGTATCTGTACCGCCTCAAGATGCCGCAAAAGATGATGCGCTCGCTGTTCATGTCCTACCTGGACGAGGGCGCGCAGCTCAAACGCACGCCGCGCTTCTATAACACCCTCACCGCCAACTGCACCACCATCGTGTTCGAGATGGCGCGCAGGATCGATACCGCGCTGCCGCTGGACTGGCGCCTGCTCGCTTCCGGCTATCTGGACCGCTACCTGTTCGATCTGGGCGCATTGAGCGGACCGCAAAACTTCGCTGCGCTGCGCGCGGCCGCGCACATCACGGCGCGCGCCCGCGCTGCCGACCCGGCGCCCGATTATTCCGCCGCTATCCGGCGGCCAGCGCCCGCAGCCGGCCCTTGAGGATCTTGCCGGTGGCCGCTGCCGGCAGCGCGGCCATCACGATGATCTCGGCCGGACGCTTGTAGGGCGCGAGGCGCTCGGCCAGGTACGCGTGCAGCGCGGCGACGGTCGCGGAATGGCGCGCATCGGCTTCGATGTAGGCGATCACGTCCTCCTCGTCTGCGCCGTTGCGGCCCGGCCGGCCGACGACTGCCGATTGCGTCACGCCCGGGTGGGCGTTGAGCGCCGTCTCGATTTCCAGCGGATAGACGTTGAAGCCGGACCGGATGATGAGCTCCCTGGTGCGGCCGACGATGAACAGCGCGCCGTCGGCGTCGCGGCGCACGATGTCTCCCGTATTGAACCAGCCGCCGGGACGCATGGCGGCGCCGGTCAGCGCCGGCGCGCGGTAGTAGCCGAGCATGACGTTCGGTCCGCGCACCCACAGTTCTCCTTGTGCGCCCGCAGCTGCGACGGTGGCCGCATCGGCGCCTTCGGCGTCCACCACGCGCGCTTCCACCCCCGGTATGACCTGGCCCACCGAGCTGTCGTCGCGTGGCCGGTCGAGGCGCGTCTGGCTCACCGTGGGCGCGGTCTCCGTGAGGCCGTAGCCGTTATGCAGCGGCACGCCCAGGAGGCGCTCCACGCGCGCCTTGAGGCCGGGCGCCAAAGGCGAGCCGCCCGCGTACGCAAAGCGCAGCTGGTTGGGCAAGGGCGCGTGGGCGTCGCCCAGTTTTTCCAGCAGCCGCGCATACATGGCCGGCACGCCTTGCACGATGGTCAGCCGGTGGTCGTGCAGGGCGTGCAGCAGGGCGTCGGGCGTGAAGCGCGGGCACAGGTACAGGCACGCGCCAGCGCACAGGGTGCCCAGCATCACGGACGTCATGCCGTACACGTGGGTGATCGGCAGCACGCCCCAGGCGCGGTCCTGCGGCGTCAAGCCGCGCAGGGTGCTGGAGACGGCGGCGATGAACAGCAGGTTGCGGTGGCTGAGCATTACGCCCTTCGGCGCGCCGGCGGTGCTGGTCGTGCCGGTGGTGTACACCAGCGCCGCCACCTGCTGCGCGGCCGCCGCATGCACCGGCTCGGGCGCGCAATCGTCGTTCAGGGCGCCGATCATCCAGGGACCGAACGGCGAATCGGCGGTGCATGCGCCGTGGCGCGCGCCATGGGCGGCGGTTTCCGGGGAGAGGGCGCCACCGGGCGCGCTGGCGTAGATCGCGCGGCGCGCGCCGCAGTGGTCGCGGATCTGGTCCACTTCGTGCGCGGTCAGGCGGCCGTTGACGTGGACGATCCAGGCGTCGATGTCGGCGGCGGCAAACGTGAGCGCCACCTGCGCCACGCAGTTTTCGCCCACCACCATCAGGCGGTCGCCGGGCCGCACGCCCAGTGCGCGCAGCAGGGCGGCGGTGTGGTCGACCGCAGCGGCCAGCCGGGCGTAAGTCCAGTATTGGTGGCCGTCGTGCAGGGCGCGAGCGTGCGGGATGCTGTGCGCCTGGCGGCGCAGCAGGCCGCCCAGGCGCGCCGGCAGGGATGCCAGCAAAGGTGCAATATCGTTGTCGTTCATCTGGCGCGGCGCCGTCACGGGAAAATCGACCAATGTGACGGCCCGGGGGCGCGCTGTCAACCCCGGCGCGGGCCTCAGGCCTTGATGTCGAGCAAGGAGCCCAGGGTGTCGTCCGACGTTTTCAGCACCGCGATCGACGAGCGCACCTGCGCGGAATACACGAGCGAGTTGGTGATGTCGCTGGCCAGGTCCGTGCCGCTGGGCCGGTCGCCGGACGCCAGCTGCTGGCCCTGGAACGAGATGGTCACGCCGGTGCCGGCAGGCGCCGCTTCGCTGAAGTTGGCCTGCGCCGGCACGAAACCCTGCGTGGACGCGTTCGAGATCGAATGGGCGCTGTTGGACAGCGCGCTGAGACCGGCAGTGACGCCGCTGGCGCCGATGTGGAGAGCAGAGATGGCCATGATGAGATTTCCCTTGGGCAATATCCGCATTGTACTCCAAAATTCCACAAGTTGTTGTTTTGTATGGGTTTTGTCAATCTTAATCGTGCATCAAGGCGACTGTTACCCGTGTTGGATTTTTGATATAGATCAACGTGGTGCTTTGTGCTACGCTCCGCCTCCATTGTTATTTGGAAACATCAGGGGAGTGGATCACGTATGGCGCTGTTCGATTTTCTGGAAAAAGACCGCACGATTGCCGGTCCCGGCTTCAACCGCTGGCTGGTGCCGCCGGCCGCGCTGGCGATTCACCTGTGCATCGGCATGGCGTACGGTTTCTCCGTGTTCTGGCTGCCGCTGTCGCGCGCGCTGGGCGTCAAGGACCCCGTCGCCTGCGCAGCGGACATGGACCTGCTGGCCCGCATCTTCTCGAGCACCTGCGACTGGCAGATTTCCATGCTGGGCTGGATGTACACCATGTTCTTCGTGTTTCTCGGCCTGTCCGCCTGGCTGTTCGGCGGCTGGCTCGAACACGCCGGTCCGCGCAAGGCGGGCGTGGTGTCGGCCGTGTGCTGGTGCGGCGGCCTGGTGATCTCCGCGCTGGGCGTGTACCAGCACCAGATCTGGCTGATGTGGCTCGGCTCCGGCGTCATCGGCGGCATCGGCCTGGGACTCGGTTATATCTCGCCCGTGTCCACCCTGATCAAATGGTTCCCGGACCGGCGCGGCATGGCCACCGGCATGGCCATCATGGGCTTTGGCGGCGGCGCCATGATCGGCGCGCCGCTGGCCGACACGCTGATGAAGCACTTCGCCACGCCGGACGCGGTGGGCGTGTGGCAGACCTTCCTGGCGATGGCAGCGATTTATTTCGTGTTCATGATGGCGGGCGCGCTGGCGTACCGGGTGCCCGCCAGCGGCTGGACGCCGGCCGGCTGGACTGCGCCCGCCACCAGCGGCGCTGCGGCCAGCACCATGATCACCACGCGCCACGTGCACGCCAGCCGGGTATGGGGCATCCCGCAGTTCTGGCTCGTGTGGCTGGTGCTGTGCCTGAACGTGACGGCCGGTATCGGCATCCTGGGCATGGCGTCGCCGCTGCTGCAGGAGATTTTCGGCGGGCAGCTGCTGGGCGTATCCACCGCGTTCAACGACCTGACCCTGGCGCAGAAAGGGCAGATCGCAGCGATTGCCGCCGGCTTCACCGGCCTGCTGTCGCTGTTTAATATCGGCGGGCGTTTCGTCTGGGCGTCGTGCTCCGACTTCCTGGGCCGCAAGGCCACCTACGGCATCTTCTTCGTGCTGGGTTTTGCCCTGTACGGCGCGATACCGAGCATGGCCCACGGCGGCCACCTGGCGCTGTTCGTGGGCTTCTTCTGCATCATCCTGTCGATGTACGGCGGCGGCTTTGCCACCGTGCCGGCTTACCTGGCCGATTTGTTCGGCACGCAGATGGTGGGCGCCATCCACGGCCGCCTGCTCACCGCGTGGGCTGCGGCCGGCGTGTTCGGTCCGATCCTGGTCGGCATGGTGCGCGAGTCCCAGATCGCCGCCGGGGTGCCGAAGGCGCAGGCGTACGACATCACCATGTACGTGCTGGCCGGCCTGCTGGTCGTCGGACTGCTGTGCAACCTGATGGTGCGCCCGGTCGCCGCCAGGCACTTCATGACCGACGCCGAACTGGCGGCCGAGAAGAAGCTGGCGCACGAACGCGACGCGGCATCGACGGCGTCAGGTTCGACGCCCGTGTCGGCCGCCGTTACCAGCCCGGCGGCGGTGGCCTTCGGCTGGCTGGCCGTCGGCATCCCGATGGCGATCGGGATCTGGATCACCATGCAGAAGGCGGCAGTGCTGTTCCGCTGACTTGCTGCGCGCCATGGCCGCCTCCCTCCACTGGCAGGCGGCATTATTTCGGGCGATCGCTTATCATCGGGACTTGTCGTTTCGGAGATAAAACATGACCACCGCCACACCCGCGCAGCCCGAGTCGCTGCACATCGTCTGCCCGCATTGCGACACCGTCAACCGGCTGCCGCCCGCCAAGCTGGCGGCGCAGCCCACGTGCGGCAAATGCCGGCAGCAGCTGTTCACGGGCCAGCCGGTCGACCTGACCAGCGCACGGTTTGTAAAACACATCGAGCGTAGCGACATTCCCGTCCTGGTCGACTTCTGGGCGCCATGGTGCGGCCC
>JBEVMD010000208.1:0-4634 GCA_040508835.1 Duganella sp.
GGTCCAGCTTTCGCGGCTGCCCAGCAGCGCTTCGAGCTGCGCGCGCAGCTGCCTGACTTCCTTGACTTCCACCTGCAAGGCGCGGCTGCCGAAGATGCGGTCGATCCTGTCGATGGCGGCCGGCAGGTTGGGCGGCATCGGCGCCTCGTGCGCTGCATGGACTCCATGGGCTCCATGGGCTAAGTGGGCGCCGGGGGTGGTGATGTCATCGGCCTCGCCGCTGGCGTCTGGCGCCGCATCGCCGCGCAGCTGGAATTCCAGCTGCCAGCGCTGGTCGTCACCGGTGGCCACGCAGTGCACTTCCAGCGTGCCCACTTCGCTCAGCGTGGCCGCCAGCCGCACCGGCATTTCCTTGCGCGCGTTGGCGGCGCTGTGGTCGCGCAGCACGGTGGCAATCGGCGGCAGCTGCACGTAGTCGTCCGCCTGCAAATCCACCAGCTCGCCCGCCTGCGGCGTGACGGCTTCCGAGGTCGACGAGGCGATGTGGAAGCGCACGGGGCGGCCCAGGCGCAGGGCAAACGTGCGGTTGGCAAGCAGGATCTCGCGGTTCTCGGCGCTGCCGCGCGGCAGCAGGCAGATGGCGCGGCGCGTCCGATCCGCGCGCGCTTCGTCGTCCAGCAGCAGGAAGTAACTGCGCGGCGAACCGCCGCCGATCACCGGCGCCTGGCCGGCCTGGCCCAGGGCGTAGGCCACGCCGCCGCGCGCCACGGCCACATCGGGATCGAGGTTGTGCAGCACCCGCAGCGGCTGGCCGCGCCACTGCGCCAGTACGTGCTCCAGCCGGCGGCCCAATGCATCGGCGCGGAACACGCCGCCATTGAGCAGCAGCGTGTCCGGCACGGGAATGGAGGTGTCGTCGGCTGCCATGCCCAGCGCCGCGCGGGCGGCAGGCGCGTGCTGGCGCAGGAAGCCGGCCAGGTGGCGCGTGATGGCCGCGTCGCTGGCATAGGGCAGGCCGAATTCGATGATGGCGCCGCGTCCGCGCCGCGCCGGTTCGCGTTCTTGATTGAGCGGAAAGAAGCCATCGACCACCAGCTGCGCCACTTCGTCGCGCGTGAGGTTGGCCGAGCGCGAACCGCCGATCAGGCGCGAGCCGGAACCGAGCAGGGTAACGGCCACCTGATCCGGCGCATCGGCCGCCAATAACTGCTCCTTGGCGGCGCGGCAGCGCTCCGTCAACTGCGCCAGGCGGCTGGCCGACAGCCTGGCAGGCGGCGTGCCATCGGCAGTGCCGCCGGCCAGGCGCGACTCCACCAGGTGCGCCAGCGCCAGGTCCATATTGTCGCCGCCGAGGATCAGGTGATTGCCTACGCCGATGCGGCTGATCTGGGGCTCACCGTCGGTGATCTCCACCTGTATCAGGCTGAAATCGGTGGTGCCGCCGCCCACGTCGCACACCAGCGCCAGGCGAGTATCTGCCAGGTCGTGCGCCAGCGTGGCGCGCTGGCGGTACAGCCAGTCGTAAAAGGCGGCCTGCGGTTCTTCCAGCAGCCGCAGCGCGGGCAGGCCCGCCATGCGCGCCGCTTCCAGCGTCAGCGCGCGGGCGCCTTCGTCGAACGAGGCGGGAATGGTGAGCACCAGTTGCTGGCGTTCGAGCGGATGGTCGGGGAAATGCGTGTTCCACGCGGCGCGCAGGTGCGCCAGGTACGAGGCGCTGGCCGCCACCGGCGACACCTTGACCACGTCGGCCTCGGCGCCCCACGGCAGGATGGGCGCCGTGCGGTCCACGTTGGGATGCGAGAGCCAGCTCTTGGCGCTGGCCACCAGCCGTCCGGGCACCTGCCCGCCCAGCTGGCGCGCCAGGCGGCCCGTCACCACCTGCGCCAGGCCCGCCACGTCGTCCTGCCGCCACGGCAGTTGCAGGTCGCCGGCCGCCAGCTCGCCGTCGGCCGGATGGTAGCGCACCGACGGCAGCAGGGCGGCGGCGGCGATTTCGCCGGGCGCCACCAGCTGGTCGATGTCGAACAGCGTGATGGCATCGCTGCCCGGCGCCGCGTACGCGAGCACCGTGTTGGTGGTGCCGAGATCAATGCTGACGATGTATCGATTCATGCCGGCGGTAGGATGCGTTTATGCGGCGCTGCTGCGCACGTCGAACTCCACTTTCCAGCGCTGGCCGTCGCTGGCGACCGCCTGCAGTTCGAGCGTGCCCGATTCGGTGGCCATCGCATGCAAGCGCACTTGCACGACGTCGCCCGATTGCCGGCCTTCCGGCGACAGCGTGGCCTGGATCTCGTTCAGTTCCAGCAGTTCGTCCGGGCCCCAGAAGTCGAGCAGGTCGCCGATCTGGTCTTGCCGGCGCACCGAGGAGCCGAAGAAGCGGAACTGCACCGGCTCGCCGACCACCAGGCCGAATTCCTGGTTCGGCAGTTCGATCTCGCTGCCTTCTTCCATGCCGAACGGCGCCACGCACAGCGCCTGGATCGGCGGCTCCATGCCGGGGATGGCCGGCATCGACGATTCGATGGCCACGTAGTACGACCGCGCCGTGCCGCCGCGAATGCGCACGCCGACGCCGCGCCGCACGTAGCTGTAATACGCCGCGCCGCGGGCCACCGCCAGATCGAGGTCGGCGCCGCCCAGCATGCGCGCCGGTTCCGCGCCTTCCAGGTACAGCCAGTCGTTGATGGTGGCCATGATGCGCTCGGCCAGCAGCTCGGATTTGAACACGCCGCCGTTGAACAGCACCGCCGTCGGATGCAGGAACGTCGCATCGGCGTTGTGGGCGCCGGCATAGCCTTCCAGCTCGCTGGTGGCGCCCAGCTGACGGGCCAGGAACGCGGCCAGGTGACGCGTGACGCCGGCGTCCTGCGCATACGGCAGGCCAAGCTGCGTCAGGCCTGCGCGCTGGCGCACGGCCGGACGGCTCGACGCTTCCACGGCGGGGAAGAAGCCGTCAAGAATAAAGGTGGTCACTTCGGCGCGGGTGAGCTCCGTGCGGATCGATCCGCCAATCAGCCTGGAGCCGCGGCTCGGCACCACGATGGGCCAGGTTTCGATGGTGGCGTCGGCCAGCAGCTTTTCCTTGGCCGTGCGGCAGCCGTAGGTGAGGGCGCGCATCTGCCAGGCGTCGAGCTGGGTGCCGTTGGCGGCCAGCTTGCGCGCGACCAGGTGCGCCAGCGCCAGGTCCATATTGTCGCCGCCCAGCAGGATATGGTCGCCGACGGCGATGCGGTGCGGTTCCAGCACGCCGCCTTTTTCCAGCACGGCGATCAGCGAAAAGTCGCTGGTGCCGCCGCCCACGTCCACCACCAGGATGATGTCGCCCGGCTTGACTTCCTTGCGCCAGCGGCCTTCGCTGCCCTGGATCCAGCTGTACAGCGCCGCCTGCGGTTCTTCGAGCAGGGTGAGGTTGTCGTAACCGGCTGCGCGCGCGGCGTCGGCCGTTAGTTCGCGCGCGCCGGGATCGAACGATGCGGGGATGGTGACGGTGACAGCCTGCTCGTTGAACGGCGCGTCCGGGTGCGCCTGCTCCCACGCCTGGCGCAGGTGCGACAAATATCGGGTGGAGGCTTCCAGCGGCGACACGCGCGTGACTTCCTCGGGCGCGTCGGCCGGCAGCAGGCCGGAACGGCGGTCGACGCCGGGATGGCTCAACCAGCTCTTGGCGCTCGACACCAGGCGGATCGGCGTGGTGGCGCCACGGCTGCGCGCCATCTCGCCCGTTACTGCGGCCACGCCAGCCAGTTCGGCGTCGCCTTGCTGCCATGGCAGCTTGTTCTCGCCCGGCGCCAGTTCATCGGCGTGCGGCAGGTACAGGAACGACGGCAGCAGCGGCAGTTCCTCGATGGTGCCCGGCGCGGTCAGCTGGGGAATCGCCAGCACGCCGTGTTCGGTCTTTTCGCCGTCGCTGGCGTGCAGGTCGACATAGGACAGCGCGCTGTGCGTGGTGCCCAGGTCGATGCCGATGGCGTAACGTGGATCGCTCACAGTTCCACCTCCGCCGGCGCCAGGATGGCTGCATCATGCGCCTCGGCCAGTTTCGGCAGGCGCACCTCGGACGAGCGCCAGCCGCGATGGCTGAGGGTGCCGCTGAACGGCGCCTTGCCCACCACGTTGCCCGTCAGGCGCACGGCAGCGGCGTCGAAACCTTCGGCCAGCACCACGCGGCTGCCTTCGGCTTCGCTGCGCACCGGTTCGATGGTGAAGTGTTCGCGCAGCACCTTGCTGCACCCCTCGTGCACCACGCGCGCGGCGGCGCCGATGTCGGCGTCGGAGTAGGCGGACAGGTTTTCCTGGGTAAAATCGATCAGGCGCGCTTCGCGCTGGAACAGGCTAAGCAGTTGCAGGGCGGCGTCCGGCGTGGCCACGCGCAGCGTGACCGGGGGCGGCACGGGCGATGGTACCGGGACCGGCACGGGGACTGGCACTGGAACGGGGACCGGCACCGGCACCGGCACCGGGGTAGGGGCGGGCGTCGGGGCGGCGGCGGGCGCGGGTGCGGCGTCCAGGCGGGTCAGGCGCGCGGCGTATTCAGCGTCGGAAATGGAGCGGAAGAAGGCGCCGATGGCGATCGAGATGCGGCTGAAAAAAGACGGCAGCTCTTGGTTTGCATTGTTCATCGTTGGCTCATGTCGAGTGTGCCAGGCCGCCGCGTGCGGCAGCGTCCCGGCGTGATATTGGGTGAAATCGCG
>JBEVMD010000211.1:0-2788 GCA_040508835.1 Duganella sp.
CAAGCCTCCCAAGCCCACCCTCACATCTCCCCATAATTCGGCCCCCCGCCCCCTTCCGGCGGCACCCAGACGATGTTCTGGGTGGGGTCCTTGATGTCGCAGGTCTTGCAGTGCACGCAGTTCTGGGCGTTGATCTGCAGGCGGTCGGCGCCGGCGTCGGTCTTGACGAACTCGTACACGCCAGCGGGACAGTAGCGCGCTTCCGGACCGGCATACTGGGCCAGGTTGACGTCCACCGGCACGCTCGGGTTTTTCAGCGTCAGGTGGATCGGCTGGTCTTCCGCATGGTTGGTGTTGGAGATGAACACCGACGACAGGCGGTCGAACGTCAGCTTGCCATCAGGCTTGGGATAAACGATGGGCGTGAACTGGGCAGCCGGTTTCAGGCATTCATGGTCGGCATGCGTGTGGTGCAGCGTCCATGGCGCCTTGCCGCGGAACACGATCTGGTCGATGCCAGTCATCAGCGCGCCGATATACAGCCCCTTGTTGAGCCACGGCTTGACGTTGCGCGCCACATGCAGTTCCTCGTGCAGCCACGATTGCTCGAACGAGGTCGGGAACGCGGCCAGCTCGTCGTGCTGGCGACCGGCGCCCAGCGCCGCGACTGCCGCTTCGGCCGCCAGCATGCCGGTCTTGATGGCGGCATGGCTGCCCTTGATGCGGCTCATGTTGAGGAAACCGGCGTCGCAGCCGATCAGCGCGCCGCCGGGGAACACCAGCTTGGGCAGCGATTGCAGGCCGCCGGCCGTGATCGCGCGGGCGCCGTACGAAATGCGCTTGCCGCCTTCGAGGAAGGTGCGGATTTCCGGGTGGGTTTTATAGCGCTGGAATTCCTCGTACGGCGACAGGTACGGGTTTTCGTAGTTCAGGCCCACGACATAACCGATCATCACCTGGTTGTTTTCCATGTGGTACAGGAACGAGCCGCCATAGGTTTTGTTGTCCAGCGGCCAGCCGGTGGTGTGGATCACCAGGCCCGGCTGATGCTTGGCCGGGTCGATTTCCCACAGTTCCTTGATGCCGATGCCGTACGATTGCGGGTCCTTGCCCTTGTTTAAGTCGTACTTGGCGATCAGCTGCTTGCCCAGGTGGCCGCGCGAGCCTTCCGCGAACAGCGTGTATTTGCCATGCAGTTCCATGCCCAGCTGGAAGTCGGGACCGGCTTCGCCGTCGCGCTTGACGCCCATATTGCCGGTCGCGACGCCCTTGACGGAGCCGTCGTCGTTGTACAGCACTTCGGCGGCCGGGAAGCCGGGGAAGATTTCCACGCCCAGGTTTTCCGCCTGCTGACCGAGCCAGCGCACCACGTTGCCCAGCGAAATCACGTAGTTGCCATGGTTTTCAAAGCAGGCGGGCAGGGCGAAGGCCGGGGTTTTGTACGACTTGGTCTCGGTCAGGAACAATACGCGGTCTTCCGTGACGGCCGTGTTGAGCGGTGCGCCTTGCGCTTTCCAGTCGGGTATCAGTTCGGTCAGCGCTTTCGGATCCATCACGGCGCCCGACAGGATGTGCGCGCCCAGCTCGCCGCCTTTTTCCAGCACGACCACCGAGGTGTCGGGCGAGAGCTGCTTGATCTTGATCGCGGCCGACAAGCCGGCAGGGCCGCCGCCGACGATGACGACGTCGTATTCCATCGCCTCGCGCGGGCCGTATTGTTCTACCAGGGATTGAGGCTGTGTCATGTTTTTATAGTGTGTGGGGTGATGGGGAAAATTTTAGCACGAGTGTGCTTCTTTTTCCGCCGGATTGCAATGGTGGCGCTATTCTGAGGGACATTATTAGACATCGCAATCTAATACTGGCAAATTGTGTAATGATTGCGATCAGACAGCGCGACAGCAAAAACGGTGGCGCGTTGTGGCATTCGACATTGTCATCTTGAGGAGCAGCCGTGGGGATTGAAGTCAATTTTGAGGGAAAAATCGCGCTGGTCACCGGTGCGTCCAGCGGCCTCGGTGCCCGGTTCGCCAAAGTGCTGGCCCAGGCGGGCGCCCAGGTGGTGCTGGCCTCGCGCCGCATCGACCGCCTGAAGGAACTGCGCGCGGAAATCGAGGCCGACGGCGGCGCCGCCCACGTGGTGAGCCTGGACGTGACCGACTACGCCAGCATCAAGTCGGCCATCGCCCATGCCGAGACCGAGGCGGGCCCGATCGACATCCTGGTCAACAACTCGGGCGTGTCGAATACCCAGCGCCTGGTGGACGTCACGCCCGACGATTACGATTTTGTCATGGACACCAATCTGCGCGGCGCGTTTTTCGTTGCCCAGCAAACGGCCAAGCGCATGATCGCGCGCGCCAAGGGCGATCCCACCAAGAAGCACCGCATCATCAACATCGCCTCGGTGGCCGGCTTGCGCGTGCTGCCGCAGATCGGCGTGTACTGCACCAGCAAGGCGGGCGTGGTGCACATGACCAAGGCCATGGCGGTAGAGTGGGGCAAATATGGCATTAACACCAACGCCATCTGCCCCGGCTATATTTCGACCGAAATCAACGAGGCATATTTTGCCAGCGAGCAGGGGCAGCGCCTGGTGGACCTGCTGCCGCGCAAGCGGCCGGGCAAGCCCGAGGATCTCGATGGGTTGTTGTTGCTCCTGGCGGGGGAAGATGCCAACTTCATTAACGGTGCGATTATCTCCGCCGACGACGGCATGACCGCAATGTAGCGCTCGCTTAAACCGGCCATGGCTTCGTTGCGGCGCCTTGCCGTGCTCGCGCACTGTCTGCGGCGCCGCGCCTAGCGCTCGCTTAAACCGGCCATGGCTTCGTTGCGGCGCCTTGCC
>JBEVMD010000214.1:0-7758 GCA_040508835.1 Duganella sp.
GCAGGACATCGTGGGCGAAGACCGGATCAACGCTGCGCTCAGGCAGCTGCTGGCCGAACACGGCAGCCGATTGCAAGGTCCGTACCCGGGCGTGACGGTGCTGGTGGACGCGCTGCGCAAGGTGGTCGCGCCCGACCAGGCCTACCTGATCGACGACTTGTTCAACCACATCGTGCTGTATGAAAACCACGCGGTATCGGCCACGTCGCGCAAGCTGGCCGACGGCCGCTACGAAGTGAACCTGGCGGTGAGCGCCGCCAAGGTGCGCGCCAGCGAACAGGGCGAGGAACACGATGCGCCGCTGCGCGACTACATCGACATTGGCGTGGATGGCGACGACGGCGCCCCGCTGCTGCGCGAACGCCACCTGATCGACCGGAAGGACAACCGCTACACGGTGATCGTCAACGCCCGCCCGCGCAAGGCCGGCATCGACCCCGACCACCAACTGATCGACCGCAAGCCCGACGACAACATGATTGCCGTCGAGTTCTGAAGGTCGGTCCTGCGGGACGACAACGATCATCCGTCACGCCCGCGCAGGCGGCAATCCAATTGCGCAGCGACTGCCACCCCGGCGTTGAGACAGATGCCGAGGCAGATGCAGCCTTTACAGCTTGAACACGGCCACCGAAGCGCTCAGCGCGCCGGCCTGTTCGTGCAGGGCGGACGCGGCGGCAGCGGCCTGCTCCACCAGCGCGGCGTTTTGCTGGGTGACCTGGTCCATCTGGCTGACGGCCTGGTTGACCTGCTCGATGCCCGAGGTCTGCTCGACCGTGGCCGACGTGATTTCGCCCATGATGTCGGTCACGCGCTGGATGCTGTCCACCACTTCGCTCATGGTCATGCCCGCCTGCGTGACCAGCACGCTGCCGGCGTCCACCCTGGACAGCGAATCGTCGATCAGGCCCTTGATTTCCTTGGCGGCCGTGGCGCTGCGCTGGGCCAGCGTGCGCACTTCGGACGCCACCACCGCGAAGCCACGGCCCTGCTCGCCCGCGCGCGCCGCTTCCACCGCCGCGTTCAGCGCCAGGATGTTGGTCTGGAAGGCGATGCCGTCGATGACCGAAATAATGTCCACGATCTTGCGCGCGGAACCGTTGATGTCTTCCATGGTGGACACCACGTTTGCCACCACCGCGCCGCCGCGCTGCGCCACTTCCGACGCCTTGACCGCCAGCTGGTTGGCCTGGCGCGCATTGTCGGCATTCTGCCGCACGGTCGAGGTCAGCTCCTCCATCGACGCCGCAGTTTCTTCCAGGCTGGACGCCTGTTCTTCGGTGCGCGACGACAGGTCGAGGTTACCGGCGGCGATTTCGCTCGACGCCGTCGCGATGCTTTCCGTGCCATGGCGCACTTCGGTCACGATGTGCACCAGGCCCTGGTTCATCGTGCGCAGCGCGCCCAGCAAACGGCCCGTTTCGTCCTTGCTGTGTACTTCGATACGGCTGGTGAGGTCGTTATTTGCCACGGCCACGGCAATGTCGACCGCCCGCCCCAGCGGCACGGTGATGCCGCGCGTCAGGCGCCAGGCAAACACGGCGCCAAGCACCAGCACGCCCAGGCCGAACCCGATCATGAAGCGGCGGCTGCTCTCGTAGCTGGTTTCGATGGCCACGGCGTTGGCGTCGATGGTCTTGCGCTGCATGTCGAGCAGGCCGCGCAGCGACTCCTGGTACGCCCTGGCGACGGGAATGAAGCGCTGGTTCAGCACCACGTCCGCCTCGTCGACCTTGCCGTCTTTTTTCAGCGCGATCACGCTGTCGCGCTCGGCCAGATAGGTCTTGCGCGTGGCCTGCATCGCTTCGAACTGCTTTTTCTCGTCGGCCGTTTCCAGCAGCGGCACGATTTTCTTTTGCAGTTCCTCGATTTCCGCCACCGACGACTTGGTTTCCTCGGCAAAGAACGGGCCCAGCGACGTGTCGCTGCTCTTGGCAATGGCCGACGTGCGGCGCACGCTGGTGTGAATCAGGCGATACCAGTCGCTGATCATGCGCTCCTTGGCCAGCGGCTGCTGCATCATCTCGCGCGTGGCTTCGGCCACCGTGTGCATATGGGTCAGGCCGAAAATGGTCACCAGGGTCATCAGGGCCAGCACCAGGCCGAAGCCGGCCGCGAGGCGGGTGCCGATAGTCAGATTTTTCATATCAATTGGGAAAACAAAGGAGTACTGCGATGGATGATGGCGTTGCAACAAGATGAATTTAGTTGCACATGAGCACCATAGTGTAGCACGGCAATTAAATTTTACCGCGTATCCCCGTTACTTTGTGACTGAGAAGCAACTATGCACGCGCCCGGCAGCCGTGGACGACAGTGCGGTCACGATGGCCGCCGCCGCGCGGCAATCGCATGGCGCCCATAAAAAAGGGACGCACAGGTCATCCCTGGCGTCCCTTTCGTGATGCAAGCTATCTGTGCCGCCAATTACTCGGCAGTCGCGGCGGCCTTCTTGGTGGTGGCTTTTTTGGCTGCCGGCTTCTTGACGGCAGCCGCCTTGGTGGCAGTGGCTTTCTTGGCCGGCGCTTTTTTGGCGGCTGCTTTCTTGGCCGGTGCGGCGTCGGCTACCGCATCGGCAGCGCTCTCGGCGCCGTCCGCCGTCTTGGCGGCAGCCGCCTTGCCCTTGGCGGGCGCCTTGGCCTTGCGCTCCTCGAACTCAAAGCTGATCTTGCCGTCCTTGCCCTTGACCAGGAACGCCTTGAACGGCCGGCGCGTGCGCTGCGAAACAAAGCCCGGCAGCAGATCGGTCTTGCCGTCGTTGAGCAGCTTGGCCATCTGTTCCGGCAGGATTTCCTGCTGCAGGATGATGCGTCCGCTACGGAAATCACAACCTTTCGGTTTCGCGACCGTTTGTTCGCAAACATACGCCAGGCCCATTTCGTACACGCTGCCGTTGCACTTCGGGCAAGGTCCGAGCGCGGTCTGGCCCGTGAAATCGACCGGTTCCGCATCTTCCGAATCGTCGTTCTGGCCGAAGTCGAACTCGAGCTTGAAGTTCTTGATCTCTTCATCGCGCACGATGCGCAGGATGGCGGCAAACGGCCGGCCCATCTTGGAGCGGAAGCCCTGCAGCGGGCCGATGGTGCGGTCGCGCAGCAATTGCTCCACTTCGGCGATCTCGAACTGGCGGCTGCCTGGCGTCTTGCTCATCGAGAAATCGCAATTGGTGCAGGCGAAGCGGCGGTAGTTTTCCTTGACCACGTGGTTGCAGTTCGGGCAAGGCGACACCAGCGTGGCGTATTCGCCCGGGATGGTGTCGTTGTTGTATTCCTTGGCGCGCTTGACGATGATTTGCGTCATCTGGGCGATTTCACGCATGAATTCATCGCGCGAGATCTTGCCCTTTTCCATTTGCGACAGCTTGTATTCCCACTCGCCCGTCAGCTCGGGCGCGGTCAGCTCGTTCACGCCCAGGCCGCGCAATAAGGTCATCAGCTGGAACGCCTTGGCGGTCGGCATCAGTTCGCGGCCTTCGCGCAGCAGGTATTTCTCGCTGATCAGGCCCTCGATGGTGGCCGCGCGCGTTGCTGGCGTGCCCAGGCCCTTGCCGGCCATCGCATCGCGCAGTTCATCGTCTTCCACCAGCTTGCCCGCGCCTTCCATGGCCGACAGCAGGGTCGCCTCGGTATAGCGCGCCGGCGGCTTCGTCACCAGGCCGTTGGCGTCCACCTTGTCGGTCAACACTTTTTCGCCCTTGGCAACCGGCACGATGTTCTTGTTGCCGTTGGCTTTGTCACCCTTGTCGTCGTCCGAGGCTTCCTTGCCGTAGATGGCCAGCCAGCCCGGGTTGGTCATGACCTTGCCTTCGGTCTTGAACTGATGGCCCGACACTTCCGTGTAGCGCGTGGTGACCTGGAACTCGGCCGCCGGGAAGAACACGGCCATGAAGCGGCGCGTGACCAGGTCGTACAGCTTCTGTTCCGGCTCGGACAGGTTTTTCGGCGCAATGGTGGTCGGGATGATCGCGAAGTGATCCGAGATCTTGGTGTTGTCGAAAATACGCTTGTTCGGCTTGACCCAGCCCTTGTCCAGGATCTGCTTGGCGAACTGGAAGTAGTTGGAATTTTCCTTGACCACTTCCAGCGCCTGCTTGACCGTGTCCATATAGTCTTCGGGCAGGTGGCGCGAATCGGTACGCGGGTAGGTCAGCACCTTGTGCTTTTCGTACAGCGCCTGGGCCAGGCCCAGCGTGTTCTTGGCCGAAAAACCGAAGCGCGAGTTCGCTTCGCGCTGCAGGCTGGTCAGGTCGAACAGGCCCGGCGCCATTGACGTCGTCGGTTTCGATTCCTCGGTGACCACGCCCTGCTTGCCGCGGCAGGCCAGCGCGATCGAATCGGCAGCGGCCTTGCTCCACAGGCGTTCGGCGCGGCGTTCCGGGTCGGTGTCGTCCTTCTTGAACTTGGTGTCGAGCCAGCGGCCTTCGTACACGCCGGCGGCGCACACGAACTCGGCGCGCACTTCCCAGTAGTCGCGCGGCACGAACTTCTTGATCTTTTCTTCGCGCTCGACCACGATCGACAGCGTCGGCGTCTGCACCCGGCCCACCGTGGTCAGATAAAAACCGCCCTCTTTCGAGTTGAACGCGGTCATGGCGCGGGTGCCGTTGATGCCGATCAGCCAGTCGGCTTCGGACCGGCAGCGGGCGGCATCGGCCAGCGGCATCATGTCTTCGTCGCTGCGCAGCTGGGTGAAACCGTCGCGGATCGCGCCCGGCGTCATCGATTGCAGCCACAGGCGCTTGACCGGCTGCTTGGCCTTGGCGTTCTGGGCAATCAGGCGGAAGATCAGCTCTCCCTCGCGGCCCGCATCGCAGGCGTTGATCAGGGTGGTGACGTCTTTACGCTTGATCAGCTTGTTAAGCACCTTGAGGCGCGCTTCGGTCTTGGCGATCGGATTGAGCGCGAAGTACGGCGGGATCATCGGCAGGTGCGCGAAACTCCATTTGCCGCGCTTGACGTCGTACTCTTCCGGCACGGCGATTTCCAGCAGGTGACCGACGGCGGAGGACAGCACGTACTCGTCGGATTCAAAGTACTCATCGTGCTTGGTGAAGCCGCCCAGCGTCTTCGCGATGTCATTCGCGACCGACGGTTTCTCGGCGATGATGAGGGTTTTGGTCATATTAGGTATCTCGTTTTTTAACACTTGGTGTGGTTTAGCATGCGCATCATACATGGATCGCGCCCGCAGTCTGCACTTTTGCATCGCCGATGGCAAGGGCGTAGTGTGACAGTGTTGTCGGAATGTTAGCGTGAAAATTGGCTGCCCGCCTGCGCGGGTATGACGGCGCAGCGGCAGCGGGCTTTCGGTAATCCGCCTTGAGCGCCTGGCGCAGCCTTCGGAGCTAAGCGCAGCGACGACGACAGTACGAGTGTACGGCGAGAAGCTGCAACGCCGCTATGGTGGCTGCGTCAGGCGCGGTCAGTGCAGCAGGCGGGGAGGCGCGTCTTCGTCGGAGCCAAACAGGTCGTCGAACATCAGGGCGTCCGGTTCCTTGCCCTGGCTCCACAGCAGCATCAGGACGATCACCTTGAGCTGCCCCAGCGAGACGGGCGCCTCTTCCAGCGACAGGGCGCGCTCGATAACGATTTCACGTTGCAGCGGGCTCAGTACCTTGGCCGACTCCAGGAACTGGATGAAACCGATTGCATCGGTGCCCAGCACATCGCGTTCTTCTTCCACGTAGATCCGCATGCCGGTGGATTCGGCCGTGAGCGAGTGCTCCACGCCCGCCATGGCGGTGAGGTCGTTGAGCCATACCAGCGCCTCGGAGATCTCGACGTCGTCAAAACCGACCGCCGACAGCTTCTTGGCCAATGCTTCCGGTTCCGGACAGGCATCGGGACGGTAATACGTCTCGTAGAGATAAACTAGGATGTCGAACATGGCTCTACTCTATCAGCTAAAACAGATCGGGCACAAGTGCCGCCCCAATTGCGGGCTGAACCATGTTTCATGGCCAGGTCAGGGCCGCAAGCGCTGGAACCAGCCGCCCGGCAGGCGCTCCAGCAGGCCGGCCAGCTCCAGCGCCAGCAACTGCCCTTGCAGCTCCGCGGCCGACTGCTGCAGGTGCTGGGCCAGGGTGTCGGCGCGGGTGGGCTGGTCGCCCATGGCGTCGAGCACGCGGTCGACAAAACTGTCGTCAAAATGCGACCCTGTTGCCACTGCATCAACGCTCATCTGCAGCTCGGACAACACGTCGGCCGCCGTTTCCACCAGCTTGGCGCCTTCCTCCCGGATCAGGCGGTTACATCCTTTGGACAGGGCGGCGTGCACCGAGCCGGGCATCGCATACACGTCGCGGCCCTGCGCGCCGGCCAGGCGCGCCGTGATCAGCGAACCGGACTTCGCCGCCGCTTCCACCACCAGCACCGCGCGCGCCAGGCCGCTGATCACGCGATTGCGGCGTGGAAAGTTGTCGCGCAGCGGCGGCGTGCCCAGTGCATACTCGCTGATGATGCAGCCCTGTTCGGCAATCCGGCGCGCCAGTTCGGCATTACGCGCCGGATAGATGCGGTCGATCCCGGTGCCGATCACGGCAATCGTGCCGCCCTCGCCCGCCAGGCCGCCCGCATGGGCGGCCGCGTCGATGCCCAGCGCCAGCCCGGACACGATGGTGACACCGGACTCCGACAACGCGCGCGCCATGCGCTCGGCGTTTTGCATGCCCATCACGCTGGCGTTGCGCGAGCCGACCACGGCCACCGACATGGCGTGCAACAGCGCCGCCCTGCCTTTTACATAGAGCATCAGCGGCGCGGCCGCAATCTCGCGCAGCAGCACGGGATAATCGGGATGGCCAAACGTGAGCAGGACATTGCCCGGCTGCGCGCGCCACGCCAGCACGGCCTCGACCTGCGCCGGCAGGTCCGCTGGCGGGGGCGCCAGCAGGGCGTCGGCCCTGGCCGGCTGGACCACGGCCAGCAATTGCGTCCGATCCGCCTGGAACACCGCTTCCGGCGTGCCGAAGTGTTGCAACACATCGTGGGCCGTCATCAGGCCCACGCCGGGCGTTTGCTCCAGGCGCAGCCACGCGGCCAGCGCGGACGCCGTGGGCAGGTAGGAGGTGTCCGTGGCTTGCACGGCGGCATTTACTCCGGAGAAATAGCGGCGTCGCCCACAACCACCGGCGCTGCCGCCTGCATGATCAGCCCGTACGACACGTGGCCGAACACGCGGAAGATAAACAGGTTGCCGATCTGTTCGTCCGGCAACTTGACCTGCTGTTCGCGGCCGAACCAGCCCGTGGGGGCCGTGGCGTCGCGCACAGTTCTTCCCGCATGGTACAGACGCAACACGGCGCCGATATCGAGTCCGTCAAGCTTTCCGCGATTAATGCTGACGATTTGCTGACTGCCCGCATAACTGACGCCGCCATGCACGGCCATTACCTGCGCCGCCACGGCAGCCGCCGGCGCGTGCGGCACATAGTTTTGCACGGGCAGCGGCGCGACCGGACGCAGGCGGTCGCCCTGCCCCATTTCTTGCTGCGTGCTGGTCACTTGCACCGTGTGCACGTCGCTGCCGGCAGCGGCCGCTTTGACCACGCTGACCGTGCCCAGGTACGACGCTTCGTGGGCGATCACCTTGCCGCTGGCGGGGTCCTTGAGCGGACGGCCGGGACGATACACCTGGAATGCGGTCGTGCCGCCCAGGTTGCCGCGCACGTAGGCCTGGTCGCCGTTGCCGATGAAGACGTGGCCGTCCCCGGTGGCCACGATGCGCGGCGCATCGCTCAGCTCATTGTTTTCGACGATC
>JBEVMD010000288.1:0-10253 GCA_040508835.1 Duganella sp.
GCGGCCGGCATGGGCGGCGGCCCGTTCGGCCCCCCCCCGCGCCATGCCCCGGCGCGCCTGCTGCCGGCAAAACGCGTCGTACAGCGCCGACAGCGGCTCCGCCGCGCGCCGCCATTGCCGCCAGCGCAGCAGCGCCAGCACGGCGGCAATGGCCACTGCCGCCAGCGCGCCGCGCCAGGTCGCCGCAGCAGCGCCGGCCTGCCGTAATTCTGCAAGGAAACTACGCTGCCTGTCTGGATTGTAATCGAGGATGTATTGATTCCAAGCATTATTCAGCGCCGCGTAGCGGAAACGCAGCTGCGTCAGCCACGAATCGGGATCGTTTTGCAGCGCAAACAGGGGGCCGAAGCCGAAACCGGCAGGCGCCGGCAGCGCCCGCGCCAGGTTGCGGACGATGCGCTCGGGCGCCACGGCAGCCGTGGGGTCGACCCGGCGCCAGCCCTGCGCCGTGGTCCAGATCTCGGCCCACGCATGGGCGTCGGACTGGCGCACGGTGAGATAGCCGTCCACCGGGTTCATTTCGCCGCCCTGGTAACCGGTCACCACGCGCGCCGGCACGCCCATGGCGCGCATCAGCACCACGTAGGCGCTGGCATAGTGCTCGCAGAAACCGGCGCGGCTGCCGAACAGGAAATCGTCCACCAGGTCGCGCCCGCCCAGCGGCGGCTGCAGCGTGTAGCTGAACGGCTCGCGGCGGAACATGGCCAGCACGGCGCGCGACAGCTGGTCCGCGCCGGCGGGCGGCGTTTGCCGGCGCAGCTGCCGCGCCAGCGCCAGCGCGCGCGGGTTGTAACCGGCCGGCAGTTCCAGCCAGCGCGCCATGTCCTGCGGCGGGGCGCCGGCCTGCAGCGCCGCGTCCGGGTACGAGACGGCGCTGTAGCGCGCGCGGCGCTCCACGGGCGATACCGCGACATGCTCGATCTCCTCCGACTCGCGCACCCGGAAGCCCGGCATGTCGAAGCGCGGGCCGGGCATCTCCAGCACGGCCAGCCAGCGCTGGCCGCTCGGCTCCATGGTGATGTCGTGGCGTATGGGCGGGCCGCGCAGGACAATCGCGACGTCCTGCTGCGGACCGCGGCGGCGCGCCACGCGGGTCCAGGTGCGGCCGTCGTAGTCGCCCAGCACGATGCTGCGCCAGTACAGCTGCTGCTGCGCCGGCGCGGGGTCGAGAAAACGCACCCGGAACGCCACGTCGTCCGACTGCGCCAGCGACGACAGCGTGCCGGGCGCCATGGTGTCGGACAGGCCGGTGCGCCCGCTGCGGGCGTCGCCCGGCATGCCCCACAGCGGTCCCTGGATGCGCGGGAACGCGACGAACAGCAGCGCCGCCAGCGGCGCGGCCAGCCCGACCAGCCGCAGCGAGATGCGCAGCCGCTGCGCCAGCGGCGGCACGGCGCCCGTGTACTGGAATGTCTGCAGCGCGGTGAGCAGCACGACCAGCGTGGCCGCCATGAACAGGGCCGTGGGGATGCTTTGCGAGTAGAAGAAATTCGTCAGCAGCACGAACAAGCCGAGGAAGATCACCACGAACAGGTCGCGCCGCACGCGCATCTCGAGCAGCTTGAAGGCCAGCAGCAGCGTGAGCATGGCCACGCCCGGATCGCGTCCCAGCAGGGTGCCGAAGCTGGCGTACACGCCCGCCATGGCGGCCACCGACACGGGCAGCAGCACCCGCATCGGCGGCATGCGGCGGCCGCGCCACGTAACCACCGCGCGCCACAGCAGGATGGCGCAGATGGCGGCCGTGATCCATGGCGGCAGGTGGCCGAAGTGCGGCGCCAGCACCATCAGCGCGGCCGCCAGCAGCAGCAGGGTGTCGGCCTTGTCGCGCGGCAGGCGCGCGAGGCGTTCGCGCAGGGACGGCGGCGCCTTCATGCGCTGTCCTTGTGGCCGTGCAGCGCCAGCGCGCGCAGGCAGGCGGCGCGGTGGGCGTCGCCCAGGGCGGGACCGAATGCGTGGGCGCCCAGGCGGAAGCGGTAGGGCAGGGCGCGCAGCTCGGCCTGCAGCACCCATTGCGTCATGCGCGAGAGCCGCAGCTCGAGGTCGAGGTGCGCGGGCAGGTCGTTGAAGTCGAGCGCCAGTTCGGCCACCGCGCCGCCTTCGAAATGCTTGGTCGCCAGCTGGCCGCCCAGCGCCGGATCGTGGCGGGCGATCTGGCGCCAGGCCAGGTGGCGCATCGGATCGCCGGGCTGGTAGCTGCGGATGCCGGCAAAGTTGTCGAGACCCACGGCGCCATGGCCATCCTCGCTGGCCGCGCCGTGCGACGGCAGCGGCTGCGCGGGCGTCTCGGGCGCCGGGTACACCAGTACCGACAGGACGGGCGGCGCCGGCGTCCAGTAGGCCCAGGCGCGGAACAGGCCCAGCGGAAAACTGGTGGCCAGGCGGATGCGGGGCGCGGCCAGCCAGCCGCGCGTGGCCGTGGGCGCGGACAGCGTGACGGTGCCGCTGCCGCCCGCCGGCACGTCCACCGGCACGTCGGTGGCCACGGCGGCGGGCGCCCGCGGCTGGCGAAGCGCCCTGGGACCCGGCTTGCGACCCGGCTTGCGACCCGGTTCCCGACGCGGTCTGCCGGGCGCGGATATGCCGGGCGACGATGCGCCGGCGCCGGCAGCCGCCGATGCCGCTGCCGGCACACTGGCGTCCATTTCAAAACCTACCCGAATGGCGTAGCGGTCGCGCCGCGCGCGGTTATGCAGGTGCAGCTCGAACTGCGCCGCTTCGCCCGCGAACACGGGCGCCGCGCGGCCCGGCGCCAGGCCGATGCCGACCAGGTTGCGGTTGGTGAGCACCATGTCGGCCACCGCGCAGGCGGCGGTCAGAAAGGTCAGGGCAAACCCCAGGCCCAGGTTGTAATTGAGCGCGCCGACCAGCATGATCAGCAGCAGGACGGTAAACGCCAGGCCGGGGCGGGTGGGCAGGATGTAGACGCGGCGCCAGCCCAGCGTGACGGCGCTGAGCTCCTGGCGCGCCAGCCAGCGTTCGCGCCGGGGCTGGAACCACGCCAGCAGGTGCGCGCGGGCGCCCATGGCGGCCTACACCGCCACCGACGCTTGCAGTTGCAGCACCAGGTCGCGGCTGGCCAGCGCCACGCCGTGCGCGGACCTGACGGGCCGCAGCCGGTGCGCGCACACGGGCACCAGCACGGCCTGCACGTCCTCGGGCAGCACGTGGTTGCGGCCTTCGAGCGCAGCCCACGCGCGCGCGGTCTGCACCAGCGCGATGGCCGCGCGCGGACTCAGTCCCTCGGCAAACATGCCGTTCTGGCGCGAGGCGGCGGCCAGGCGCTGCACGTAATCGGCCAGCGTGGGCGCCACGTGCAGCGTGCGCAGCGACTGCTGGGCGGCCGCCAGTTCGTCCGAGGTCATGGCCGCTGGCAGCGCCTTGAGCAGCGCGCGGCGGTCTTCGCCCAGCAGCAGCGCGCGCTCGGCAGCGGCGTCCGGATAGCCCAGCGACAAGCACATCAAGAACCGGTCGAGCTGCGATTCGGGCAGCGGGAAGGTGCCGATCTGGTGGGTGGGATTCTGGGTGGCGATCACGAAGAACGGCGCGGGCAGGGCGCGGGTGACGCCATCGGCGCTGACCTGGCGCTCTTCCATCGCTTCGAGCAGGCCCGATTGGGTCTTGGGCGTGGCGCGGTTGATTTCGTCGGCCAGCAGCACTTGCGTGAAGATGGGACCGGGATGGAACACGAACGCGTTGCGTTCGCGCTCGTAGATCGAGATGCCGTTGACGTCCGCTGGCAGCAGGTCGCTGGTGAACTGGATGCGGTTGAAGCGCAGCCCCAGCGACATGGCCAGCGCGTGGGCCAGCGTGGTCTTGCCCACGCCCGGCACATCCTCCACCAGCAGATGGCCGCCGGCCAGCATGCACGCCAGGGCTTGGCGGATCTGCAAGTCCTTGCCGACGATGATGTCACCCACCTGCCGCGCTGCGGCGTGCAATTTTGTGTACATGATATGTATGGTAGATTAGCGCTTACAAGGCGTAGAGTCCGTCCGTAAGCGATTCTATGCGAGAACTGACGCAGGGGACGCACCAGACATATGACCACCGCCATCTACAGCCATCCAGACTGCCAGCGCCACGACATGGGCGACTGGCATCCCGAGTCGCCCGCGCGGTTGCAAGCCATTGCCGACCAGCTGATCGGCTCCCACATCAGCGACCTGCTCGACTACCGCGAAGCGCCGCTGGTGGACATTGCCGACCTCGAACGCAACCACAGCAAGAACGCGATTGCCATCATCCGCGACAACGTGCCCGCCCCCGGCGACACGTACCCGATCGACGGCGACACCAGTCTGAACGCATGGAGCTGGCTGGCGGCGCAGCGCGCCGCCGGGGCCGCCGTGGCGGCCACCGACGCCGTGCTCGACGGCGAAATCCACAACGCCTTCTGCTCGGTGCGCCCGCCCGGCCACCACGCGCGCAGCATGGAGCCGATGGGCTTCTGCCTGTTCAACAACGTGGCCGTGGCAGCGAAACACGCGCTCGACGCGCGCGGGCTGGCGCGGGTGGCCATCGTCGACTTCGACGTCCACCACGGCAACGGCACCGAGGAGGCGTTCCTCGACGAGCCGCGCGCGCTGATGGTGAGTTTTTTCCAGCACCCGTTTTATCCGTACAACGAGCCGCTGCCCGTCACGCCCAACCGCGTCAACGTGCCCGTGCCCACGGCCACCAAGGGGGATGAAGTGCGCCGCATCGTCACCGAGCAATGGCTGCCGGCGCTGCATGCATTTAAACCCGAGATGATTTTCATCTCGGCCGGGTTCGACGCCCACCGCGAGGACGACGTGGGCGGCATGGGCCTGGTGGAGGCGGACTACGCGTGGATGACGGAGCAGATCATGGACGTGGCCCGGCTGTACGCCCGGGGCCGCATCGTCAGCTGCCTGGAGGGCGGCTACAACCTGTCCGCGCTGGGCCGCAGCGTGGTGGCCCATCTGAAGGCGCTGGCGGAAATCTAGCCGGCGCCGGCGCCCTTATTTTGCCTGCTTGAGGTTGGCGTCCAGGAAGACTTCCACCCGGCGCCAGAAGTCCAGGATGGTTTCCTGCTTGCGCCAGCTGTGGCCCTCGTCGTCGTACGTCACCAGCTGCACCTGGCGGTTGTGCGCCTTGACGGCGCTGTAGAAATTGGTGGCATGGTCGAGCGGCACGCGGCGGTCGTCGAGGCCGTGCCCGATCAGCAGCGGCTGCTTGAGTTCGGCGGCCCGGCGCAGCGGCGAGTTGGTGCGGAACAGGGCCGCGTCGCGGTCCGGGTCGCCGATAGTGGCGCGCATGCCGTAGTCGAGGGCTTCCTCGGTGGCGTCCGACTGCAGCGACGTGAACAGCAGTCCCAGGTCCGTCACGCCCGACCACGCCACGCCGGCGCGGAACACCTGCGGGTCCTTGATCAATCCCATCAAAGTGGCATAGCCGCCGTAGCTGCCGCCCATGATGCCGATGCGCCCGGGGTCCGCCCAGCCCTGCCTGACAGCCCATTGCGCGGCGTCGGCCAGGTCGTCCTGCATGGCGCCGCCCCATTGCCGCAGTCCGGCATTGACGTGGTCGCTACCGAAACCGGCACTGCCACGGAACTCGGGCTGGATCACCACGTAGCCGCGGGTGGCCAGGAACGCCGCTTCGTCGTCCCACTCCCACGACCCGCCGCGCACCATGGGGCCGCCATGCACGAGCACGATGGCGGGGCGCGGGCCATTGCCCGGTTCGCCCGCTGCGGCCGGCAGCGTCACGTAGGCCGGGATCTCGCGGCCGTCGCGCGCGGCGTAGCGGTGGAAGCTGCGCTGCCCCATCTGCGCCGGCTTGATGTCCGGATGGCTGCTGCCCAGCCCCAGCAGGGCGCCGGTGGCGCGCGTGTACAGCGCATACTCGGCCGGCATGCGGTCGTTTTCGCGACGCACCAGCAGCACCGGGGACGCGAAGCAGTCGGCCGGACAGGTCACGGTGTTGACAGTGCCGGTGAGCAGGGCGTCGATTTTCTCCTGCTCCGCCTTCAGGGTCGCGTTGAACCACACGGTGGTGCGGGCGTCCGTGGTCAGGTGCAGCCCCACCAGCCGTCTGGAGGTCTTGTCGATTTCGGGATAGCCGGTGAAATCGAAGCCCACGGTTTCCACGATCGGCTCGCCGTCGAGCTTGAGCGCCTTCAGGTCGTAACGGTACAGCGCCGCATAGCCGCGATAGTCCGCATTGACATACAGGGTGTCGCTGCCATCGAAAAACAGCGGCACGAAATTCCTGCCCTGCACGCAGTCGCTGTTGTCGATTTCGGTCCAGCTGGTGTCGTCCGGCTTGCGGTACGACGCGATGCAGCGCCCCTTGAGCACGGACGTCACCACGCGCGGCACGGCGTCGTGGTCGAGCAGCCACTGCTTGATGGCCGGCGGCTGGGCGCCGTCGAAGGCCGAGCTGAGACGCTGCGTGCGGGTGTTGAGCCGGTGCAGGCGCGACGATTCCGACATCAAGTCCACATTGTTCCAGCGCGCCTTGGCCACCACGATGTCGTCCGACCCGTCATACGTGTTGCCGACGTAGAGATATTCGGCCGTCAGCGTGCGGTTGCCGATCATGCTGCCGGTCTGCGCTTCGTTGCGCGTGCTCCAGTCGCCGCTGATCAGGTGGCGCTGGTTGGTGCCATCGAGATCGATGGCAAACACGTCGCCGCCGGTCGCGGCATTCCGGCGCAGGTTTTTCAGGGTATAGCCGAGGCGCTTGTTATTGACCCAGTGCAGGGCGTAGACGCCCACGTTGACGCCGTCCACGCGGGTCAGCAGGCGCACCTTGCCGGCAGCGTCCGTGCCGCGCACGCCGATGCCCAGCGTGCCGTCGGGCAGCTTGAGGGCCAGCGCCACCTGGGCGCCGTCGGGCGACAGCTGCACGTGGTCAATGCGCGGCGTGCCGAAAAAAGCTTCGACCGGCGGCGGCTCGGCCGCGCGCGCCGGTGCGGTCGACAGGGTGGCGCAGGCCAGTGTGGCCAGGCTGAGCAAGAGTAGGCGGCGCATGGGAAGGAAAAGGTGGTTAAGTATTTGATAAGTGTAAACTTGGCAACCGTTAAAGTCTAGCTGCCTCGCAACAAAAATCCCGGGACAAAAAAATGCCGCCCCGGCGCAAAGGCGGGGGCGGCATTGCTGCGGGCGGCCGGGTTAAGCGGTCACTTGCTGCGCCCGCTTGCGCGCCCAGCGGTACAGGCCCGCAACCACGAAGATGCCCACCACCAGCGAGATCAGCATGGTGTGCGCTTCGGTCAGCGACGTGGCAATGGCCAGCGGTTCGCCGTCGCCCGATACCACGATCAGGCCGGCCAGCGCCACGTTGAACAGGCTCTCGCCCACGATGAAGCCCGACATGATCAATACGGCCAGGCGCTTGGCCGTTTCGCCGGCCGGCGAGTTGCCCACCGAGCGCTCGAACAGGTAGCCGGTCACGGCGCCCAGCACCACGGGCGTGATCACGGCGCTGGGCAGGTAGATGGCCAGGCCCACGCCCAGCGGCGGCAGGCTGTATTTATCGTTGGACGATTTTTTCAGCGCGAAGTTGATGAACACCAGGCCCAGGCCGATCAGGGCGCCGTAGCCCAGCAGGTCCCATTGCAGGTTGCCGCCGATGACGCCTTTGGCCAGCGTGGAAATCAGGAGCGCCTGCGGCGCGGCCAGCGGCTGGTCCGAGATCGAATCGAGGTTGGGCGCGCCGACAAAACCGTTGGCGTGATTGAGCAGTTCCAGCACCGGCGGCACCACGCACGAACCGGCAAACACGCCGATCAGCAGGGCCACTTGCTGCTTCCACGGGGTGGCGTTGACCAGCTGCCCCGTCTTCAGATCCTGCAGGTTGTCGTTGCCGATCACGGCCACCGCCAGCACCACGGTGGTGACGAACAGCGAGTAGGCGATCAGCGCATGCGCCACTTCGGGGCCCATCACGCTGCGGCCCACCATGCCCACCGAGGCGGCGGCGCCGAGGATGGTCAGGATGGCCAGGCCGGAAACCGGCGAATTGGAGGAACCGATCAGGCCCGCCATGTAGCCGCAGACGGCGGCGGCAAATACGCCGGCCACCAGGATGTAGCCCACGCCCACGGCCACCAGCGGAAACGCCAGGTCGGCCAGCGGGCCGCCCTGCAGGAAGCTGGCCAGCAGCCAGCCCGCCGGCACCATGGCCAGCAGCGTGACCAGGCCCACGATGAAGATCGGCATATCCTGTTCGGTGCGATCGATCACGGCGCCGGCCAGCTTGGCGCGGCGCGCGGTTTCCATGGCGGACTGCAGGCCGCCCAGGATCGGCTTGGCCAGGCCCGCCAGCGTGATGATGGCCGCCACGCCGATCACGCCTGCGCCCATCATGCGCACTTCCTTCGACCAGATCGACAGCGCGTGGCCGGCGGCGTCCATGCCGGCGGCAGCCGGCGTGAGGGCCGTCATCCACGGCACCAGGATGCCCCAGGCGATCAGCAGGCCGGCCAGCATGGCGATACCGACCGTGATGCCCATCAGGTGGCCGGCGCCGATCAGCGCCAGGGAACCCGATGCGCCGATGCCGGTGGCGCCGGCGCCCGTCCTGAAATACACACTGAGTTCGGCGGCCATCACCTTGACGGCGGCGCCGGCGGCAAACAGCGCCGACGCGATGGCGCCCAGCAGCACGGCGCGCAGGCCGGCCTTGCCTTCTTCCGCGCCTTCACGAGTGGCCGTGCCGACCTTGAGCACTTCGGCGGCAGCCACGCCTTCCGGGTACGGCAGCGTCGATTGCGACACCAGCGCGCGGCGCAGCGGCACCGTGTACATCACCCCCAGCACGCCGCCGATGGCGCACGCGCCAAAGGTGGGCCAGAACGGCACGTGCGCCCACCAGCCCACCATCAACAGGCCAGGCAGCACGAAGATCACCGAGGCCAGCGTGCCGGCGGCCGACGCGATGGTCTGCACGATGTTGTTTTCCTGGATGGTGGCGTTCTTGAAGGCCGACAGCAGCGCCATCGAAATCACCGCCGCCGGAATCGACGTGGCAAAGGTCAGGCCCACCTTGAGGCCCAGGTACACCTGGGCGGCGGTAAACACCAGCGTAATCAGAATTCCCAGGGCAATACCGCGAACGGTGATTTCTCTTGGATTGGACAGTGCCGCACTATTCATCGTAAAAACTCCGGATGACAATTGGGAGCCCCGAAAATCCGCAGCGGGCGCGCGACGGTTTCGAGGCTCCCAATATTGTTTATATGATTAGGAAAACGCAAGACGGACCATGATATCCGAATCCCGGACCGCCCAGCAGGTAAAATAGCGGATTGTCAGAACGATTTTGAAGGTCAGCGCATGTCGATACAATGGTACCCGGGGCATATGAACGCCGCCAAGAAGAAGGCGGCCGAGCAGATGGAGAACATCGATCTGGTGATCGAAGTGGTCGATGCGCGCCTGCCCGAGGCCAGCACCAACCCCATGGTGGAGGAACTGCGCAAGTTCCGCCAGCGGCCATGCCTGAAGATCCTCAATAAAATCGACCTGGCCGATCCCGACGCCACCGCCCAGTGGGCCGATTACTACAACGCCCAGGAAGGCGTGACCGCCTACCCGATGACCACCAAGAAGCCGGCCGACGTGGCGCGCGTGACGGACCTGGCGCGCAAGCTCGCGCCGCACCGCAGCGTGCCGACAAAACCGCTGCGCATCATGATCATGGGGATCCCCAACGTGGGCAAGTCCACGCTCATGAACGCGCTGCTCAAGCGCCGCGTGGCCAAGGTGGGCGACGAGCCGGCCGTGACCAAGCAGCAGCAGAAGCTGTACCTGGACAAGAACACCATCCTGGTCGATACGCCCGGCATGTTATGGCCCAAGATCGCGCTGCCCACCGATGGCCTGATGCTGGCCGCCAGCCACGCGATCGGTTCCAACGCGCTGATCGAGGAAGACGTGGCGGTGTTCCTGGCCGAGGTGCTGCTGGAGCGCTACCCGCAGCTGCTGGTGGCGCGCTACGGCTTCAAGGACATCGAGACGTTCGACGGCATCGCCGTCGTGGAAGGCATCGCGGCCAAGCGCGGCTTCCGCCAGAAGGGCGGCGACTACGATTTCGAAAAGGCGTCGCACACCTTCCTGGGCGACTACCGCAGCGGCATCCTGGGGCGCATTTCACTGGAAACGCCGGTCTCGCGCGCCGGCCGCCTGGCCGCGCACGAGGCGGAAATGGCGATCAAGAACGCCGAAAAAGCGGCAGCCGCCGCCGAAAAGGCGCGCAACGCGGCCAACGGCAAGCGCGGG
>JBEVMD010000159.1:0-3816 GCA_040508835.1 Duganella sp.
CCGTCGCGCATTTCGAACAGGCACGCCAGATCGAGGTCGATGCCCTTGGCCTGTGCGCCGCCCAGCTTGGCGAAGAAACCGGTTTTCGCCGTGCTGTCGGCGGGCCGCTGGTTCCAGTTCAGGTTGACGCGGATGCGGCCGAAGCCCTTGCCCTGCGCTTTTTCCAGCGAGACCTTGTCGCCGCGCTTTTCCAGCGTGATCTTCGACAGCGAGACTTTTCTGGCCGCTGGTGCTGGTGCAGGCGCAGCGGGAGGCGGCGCCGACACTTCGGTGCCGCCAAAGTGCTTGAGCAGCGCGGACAGGCCGCCATTAAAACCCTGGCCCACGGCACCGAAACGCCACACGCCGTCGCGGCGGTAGATCTCGGCCAGGATCACGGCTTTTTCGTCCGCAAAGTCGTTGCCGGCGAACGGGAACGTCACGGCCGTTCCCAAGGTCACGCTGCCCGGCGCGATGCCGCGCATGGTGCCGCCTTCGAGCGCGCCGGTAAACACCAGCTTGTCGATGGACGCCGGCAAGGCGTCCAGATCGACATGGAAGACCGCGCTGCCCTGCCCCAGCGCCACGCGCACGGCGTTGCCGGGGCTGGCGAGCTGGTTGTAAAACACCATGTACCGGTCGTCCGACAGCTGGCCTGCCGCGTCGAGCCCAAAGCACGACAGGTCCACCGTCGCAGCCGGCGCCTGCAGCGCCACGTGCACTTCGAAGGTGCTGCCGCAGCCGAGGTCCGCCAGCTTGCCCTTTTGTCCGCGTCCGAAAGTGTTCATGTGCCGGCTCCTTGTCGTATGGTCTGCGCCATCCTACCCGATTTACAGGGCGCCGCGCAGCCCTCCTGCTTCCGCTTTCACGGAGCCCTTGCCGCCCTTGACGCGCACCAGCACGCTGGCGATGCCGCCTTCGGTGGTCACGGTCGCAGGACCGACGATCTCGTAGCCGCCGCCGGCCGCAAATTTCACCGGCTGCGCGCTGCCCTGCACCACGGTGCCGTGCGCGTCCACCACCCTGGCGCGGATGAACACCAGGTCGCCCGGTGCCGATTTCACGCCCAGATCGTCCACGCCCACAGCCAGCTTGACCGCCTCGCCCGGCGTGCGCACCACCTGTTCGGCCACCTGCTTGCCGCCCAGGTAGGCCACCGCCTTGAGTTCACCGGCCTCGAATTGGCCCGCGTCGAATTCCAGCGGCGGATGCGCCAGGTTCGGATGGGTCTTGGTCGGCCCGCTTTTTACGCGTCCCAGGCTGCGGCCATTGAGGAACAGCTCCACCTCGTCCGCATTGGAGAACACGCGCACCTGCGGCGACGATTCCGGCGTCCAGTGGCTGGCGATCGACACCATCGCTCCGCCGCCCCACTTCGACGCCTCGGCCACGCTGCGCTGCGACTGGAAGAAGTCGTACGAATACTTGGGCAAACGGTCGATGCTCATGATGCCCGACGATTCCAGGTCGGGTGCATAGCCACGGCCGTAATCGAACATCACCCAGTAGCCGTCCGCAATGGCGCCGGTATTGAAATTGTCGTCGTGCGACTCGGCCAGGTTTTTGGCCTGCTGCAGCAGGCGCTTCTCGCCGTCGGCCAGCAACTGGCGGCTACTGCGGTCCGCCTCTTTGAGGTCGCCCCACGCGGTCTGATTAAAACCCGCATTCATCGCATAGTATTCCCAGTCGCCGTACTCGGAGACGATCAGCGCCTTGTCGGGCTGCGGGCGCTTGTCGTCCAGCCGGTGCTGGCGCGCCTGCAGATAAACGTCGTAGGTCTGCGGCGCCCAGCCGGCGGAATACGCCTGGTCGCCCGGATACTCCTGGTGCACGGTCTTGTGCAGCGTGTCGATCAGCGCGTCGGGCATTTGCGTTTCGTTGAGCGAGCATTCCCAGGCCAGCACGCTGGCGTGGTTGCGGTCGCGGCGCACCATGTCGGTACAGGTTTTCACCACCTGGGCGCTGAAGGCCGGATCGGGGTTGAAGTACTGCCAGCCCGGCACGCCCGGCAGGACCATCAGGCCCAGTTCATCGGCAGCAGCCATGAAGGCCGGCGAATGCGGGTAGTGCGACAGGCGGATGTAGTCGTAGCCGGCGCGCTTGATCAAGAGCGCATCGCGGTACTCGGCCTGCGGCGACAGCGCGTAGCCCACATACGGATATTCCTGGTGGCGGTTCACGCCGCGCAGGAAGGTCTTTTCGCCATTGATCAGGAGCTTGCCCTTGGCCAGTTCGATGCGGCGGATGCCGATGCGGGTGTTCACCACGTCTTTGCCTCCCTGGCTGGTGACGGTGGTCTCCAGCGCATACAGGTTGGGCGCCTTGGGCGACCACAGTTGCGGACGATCGACCTTCAGTTCGCGCACGACGTTGCGGCATTCGCCGGCCGCCAGACGCACGCTCTCCGTCCCATCGGCCACGCGGGTGGTCTTGTCAAGCAGGCGGTGACGCAGTTCGGCCGTACGCGCCTGGTCCGACGTATTGCACACCTCCGCCTGCACGCGCACGGTGGCCGTGGTTTTATCGGCTTGCGGATAGGTGACGAAGATGCCGCCGCCCGCGACCTTCTGGGCCAGCATCTCGTCGCTGATATGCACGGGCGGCTTGATGGTGAGCGTGACGTCGCGGTAGATGCCGCCGTACTGGATGTAGTCGAGGTCCTTGAGCGGTTTCGGGCCGGTGACGGCGTTGTCTTCGTTATTGATGCGCACCACCAGCTCGTTGGCGCCGCCTTTTTTCAGGTACGGCGTGACGTCGTACGCGAACGGCAGGTAGCCGCCCAGGTGCTGGCCCAGGTGTTTGCCATTGACCCACACGTCGGCCACGTTCATCGCGCCTTCGAACCGGAGGACGGCCTGTTCGCCGACGGCGACTTTGGCAGTGAAATTCTTCTTGTAGTAGGCGGTGCCCTGCCATGAGTCCACGGGAATCTTGGCTTCCAGGCGCGCCGTGTGCGGCAGGTTGACGCGGCTCCAGCCATTGGCCGGCACCTGGTCCACGGTGGTGGCGACCTTGCCGTCGTCGCGATAGAAATCCCAGGACTGATTGAGGCTGACGGCGCCGATGTTGGCGGCGCCGGCGGCCGACGATACGGCCAGCGCCAGCAAACCGATGGACGAAAACTGCTGGTTAAGCCTCAAGAAAAAACTGCTCATAGTGCCTGGAACTCCCCAAAGAAAACGCGGTAAATAGCGGTCGAACAAACGGCCGCACGCGCAGGGCGTGCGACCGAGTTATCACGGCGCAGTATATCGAGTATTAATTTGGGACGCAGCCGAAACACGGGCCGTATATAAATTATTCATGGGTGAATAGAACTTTGATATACGCAGGCCACGGTTGGGCCGTTGCGCCAAAAGGTGGGCGCCGGGACAGCTACTTGTCCACACGGCAACAACATCGTACACTGGAGCCTTGTGCCCACGGGGTCACTTTTGGTTCGCCTGGGCCAGCTGTGTGTGGGTGGTGTCTGGATCCTGATTGTGATTGGATTAACTGCCAGGAGTGCTATCGATTTGTAAATCATGCGCCCCTACTTTTAACATCTCCCTGTATCCGCCAACCCAATCGGTAAACCATGCAAGTACAACAGCACAGCAAGATAAAAATATTGAGGAGAAGCATTAGCTTGCTTCCCCTGACAATTGTAGGCTCAGGCTTCTACCTCATCCTTTTCTCGGCATTATTTCAGAAGTTATTTCAGAACTTCACTTCCTCGGAGGAGGCATGGTCGTACGCTACGGTTTGTGGAGGTCTCACGTTCATCGTTGCCGCAGCTTTTTATATCACATACTTAATACGCGTGCATTCATGTTACGTATTAAAAATTCAAGGCAG
>JBEVMD010000304.1:0-14536 GCA_040508835.1 Duganella sp.
AAAACCCGCGCGTGGCTGGCCTGATGGGGGTCGATTCCAACAAGGTGATCGTGCTGACCTTTGCCCTGGGCGCGGCGCTCGCTGCCGTGGCCGGCGTGATGTGGGGCGCCAACTACGCGTCGATCCAGTTCGCCATGGGCTTCCTGCCCGGCCTGAAAGCGTTCTGCGCCGCGGTGCTGGGCGGCATCGGCAATATCTACGGCGCCATGATCGGCGGCATCGTGCTGGGGCTGGTGGAAAGCCTGGGCGCCGGCTACATCGGCGACCTGACGGGCGGCTTCCTCGGCAGCCATTACCAGGACATCTTTGCCTTCGTGGTGCTGATCCTGGTACTCACCGTGCGCCCGTCCGGCATCATGGGCGAACGCGTTGCGGACCGCGCGTAAGGAGCACCGATGGCGATCCTGAATTTTGACACTGCGCGCAATCCGCGCAAGGCGTACGCCAGCATGGCCGTACTGCTGATCGGCTTGCTGATCTTCCCGTTCTTTGCGGCCCAGTTCGGTAACTCGTGGGTGCGCATCATCGACATGGCGCTGCTGTACATCATGCTGGCGCTGGGCCTGAACATCGTGGTGGGCTTTGCCGGCTTGCTCGACCTCGGCTACATCGCGTTCTTCGCGGTGGGCGCGTACGTGACCGGCCTGCTGGCGTCGCCGCAGTTCGCCACCTTGCTCGAATCGATGATCTACGAGTACCCGGCCGTGGCCGATGCCCTGGTCGCCGTGCTCGGACCCGAGATCCAGCAGAACGGCATCCACCTGTCGGTGTGGGCCATCGTGCCGATTGCCGCCCTCCTGGCCGGTTTCTTTGGCGCGCTGCTGGGGGCGCCCACGCTCAAGCTGCGCGGCGACTACCTGGCCATCGTGACGCTGGGCTTCGGCGAGATCATCCGCATCTTCATGATGAACTTGAACGAGCCGATCAATTTTACCAACGGCCCGCAGGGCATCAATATGATCGACCCGATCCGCGTGTTCGGCGTCAACCTGGCAGGGGAGGCCGGTTCGCGCGCCACCGTCATGCTCGGTGACTTCGCCATGCCGTCGGTCAATGCCTACTATTATTTGTTCCTGCTGCTGTGCATCGTGATCGTGTTTGTCACGGCGCGCCTGCAGCACTCGCGCCTGGGCCGCGCCTGGGTGGCGATCCGCGAAGATGAAATCGCCGCCAAGGCCATGGGCATCAACACCCGCAACGTCAAGCTGCTGGCGTTCTCGATGGGCGCGTCGTTCGGCGGCGTGGCGGGCGCCATGTTTGCCGCGTTCCAGGGCTTTGTGTCGCCCGAGTCGTTCTCGCTGACCGAATCGATTGCCGTGCTGGCGATGGTGGTGTTGGGCGGCATCGGCCATATTCCCGGCGTGATCCTGGGCGGCGCGCTGCTGGCGTCGCTGCCGGAAGTGCTGCGCCACGTGGTGGAACCGCTACAGCAAAAACTGTTCGGCCACGTGGTGATCGAGGCGGAAGTGCTGCGCCAGCTGCTGTACGGCCTGGCGCTGGTGCTGATGATGTTGTACCGCCCGGCCGGCCTGTGGCCGTCGCCCAAGCATGAAGACCGTCCCGACCACGACTCGGACACCAAAGATAAATCGTCCGACACCGTCGCGGCGTGAGGGTGCAACCATGAATGAACAGCCAACCATTTTGAATATCGCCGGCGTGAATAAACGCTTTGGCGGCCTGCAGGCGCTGACCGACGTCGGCATCACCATCAAGCAGGGGCAGATCTACGGCCTGATCGGCCCCAACGGCGCCGGCAAGACCACGTTTTTTAATGTGATCACCGGCCTGTACCAGCCGGACACGGGCACCTTCGAGCTGGCCGGCAAGCCGTATTCGCCGTCCGCCCCGCACGAGGTGGCCAAGGCCGGCATTGCCCGCACGTTCCAGAACATCCGTTTATTCGGTGAGATGACGGCGCTGGAAAACGTGATGGTGGGCCGCCACGTGCGCTCGAAGCAGGGCGTGTTTGGCGCCATCTTCCGCCACAAGGCTGCGCGCGTGGAAGAAGCGGGTATCCGCGCCCGCGCGCAAGAGCTGCTGGATTTCGTGGGCATCGGCCAGTTTGCCAACCGCACGTCGAAATTCCTGTCCTACGGCGACCAGCGCCGGCTGGAAATTGCCCGCGCGCTGGCCACCGATCCGCAGTTGCTGGCGCTCGATGAACCGGCAGCGGGCATGAACGCCACTGAAAAACTGGCGCTGCGCGAGTTGCTGGTCAAGATCAAACAGCAGGGCAAGACCGTGCTGCTGATCGAGCACGACGTCAAGATGATGATGGCGCTGTGCGACCGGCTGATGGTGCTGGAATACGGCAAGCCGATTGCGGAAGGTTTGCCGGCTGAGATACAAAGCAACAAGGCGGTGATCGACGCCTACCTGGGAGGGTCGCATTGATGAGCAGTACAGCGAGCAGCAACGTGTTAAAAATCTCGGGACTCAAGGTCGCGTATGGCGGCATCAAGGCGGTCAAGGGCATCGACCTGGACGTGAACCAGGGCGAGCTGGTGGCGCTGATCGGCGCCAATGGCGCCGGCAAGACCACGACGCTGAAAGCCATCACCGGCACGCTGCCCGACTGCAAGGTCGAAGGCACGATCACGTACCAGGGCGAGTCGATGAAGGGTACCAAGTCCTTCCACCTGGTGGAAAAAAAGCTGGCCATGGTGCCGGAAGGGCGCGGGGTCTTTACCCGCATGACCATCCACGAAAATCTGATGATGGGCGCGTTCACCCGCAACGACAAGGCCGGCATCGAGGCGGACGTGGCGAAATGGTTCGACGTGTTCCCGCGCCTGAAAGAGCGGGCGCAGCAACTGGCCGGCACCTTGTCGGGCGGCCAGCAGCACATGCAGGCGAAGGCGCGCGCGTTGATGTCGCACCCGAAACTGCAGCTGCTGGACGAGCCGTCGATCGGCCTGTCTCCAATCATGGTGGACAAGATTTTCGAGGTGATCCGCAACGTGTCCGCCGAAGGCATCACCATCTTGCTGGTGGAGCAGAACGCCAAGCTGGCGCTGCAGGCGGCGCACCGCGGTTACGTCATGGACTCGGGCAACATCATCATGACGGGCGAAGCCAGCGCCATGCTCGATGATCCGCGGGTGAAGGCTGCGTATCTGGGGGAATAAAAAAAGCCCCGGGAACCGGGGCTTCAAGGCCGTCCGCAAGCGGACGACGAGGAGGTCGTTACAACAATCAGGCGCGGGCTGGCGCTGCCTTGGCAGCGGCGGCGCTGAACTGGCTCACGGCTTGGTTCAGATTGGTTTCGATGGACTCGGCCGCCTGCTTGGCAGTGCGGGTCAGCTGCTCGTAGCCGGCGCTGGCGTTGCCGATGGCCGACTTCAGCAGGGCCACAGCGTTTTCGCTGCCAGCCGGGGCATTCTTGCTCACTTCGTCGACCAGCGAAATCACCTTGCGGTTGGTTTCGGCGATCTGGGTTTCGGCAGCTTTGGTGAACTCGGCGCCGGTGGTGGAGGCGATGGTCGCCAGGTGACGGCCGTAGGCGATGGTTTTTTCGGCGTTAGGCTGGGCCTGAGCGGATGCCAGCGAGAAGAATTCTTGTGGATCTTTCGCCGACAGCAGCTGCTTGGCGGTGATCGACGATTCTTCCAGCGAAGCCTTGGCTGCGGTCAGGTTCAGGTCGACGAGTTTTTCCACGCCTTCGAAGGCTTTGCTGGTCAGCGCCGAAAAAATGGCGAATTGCGCTTCGAGGTTGGCTTTGGTCGCATTGGAAAATTGCTCAGGGATCGAAAACATTTAACTCTCCAGGAAATAGGGCTTTGAATGAAGTTTCTTAAGTTCTTACTCTCGGTGAGAAACGAGGAAAAAACGACGAGAGAGCAGTCATTCACGTTTCAGACCGAATCACAAATTGTGCAACGCAACAAGTCCGATTTTACGGTCTTGCTAAATTAAGTCAAGCGATTTTTTGTGCGTTGCATCAATGCATAAGTGTTATTTTTGGGTAAGCAAATGCTTTTCGGAAATTGACAGTGTGGAAGTTATACGGCCCGCCGTTGCAGGCTTTCCCGTCGAGATGCGGGGACGTGCCGCCGCATGCTAGACTCGCCGAGCACCTGATCGGCGTACTGACGCATTCCTATCGTTTCGATAGTAACTTGATATGCCTCAATTGGAGGGTTCATGACTTCGACTGTCCAGCAGCAGGCGGTGGACGATGCCATCACGTCGCGCCGCTCGATCCGCGCGTATCGCGCGCAAGCGGTGGCGCACGACGACATTGCCCACATCCTGCAGGTGGCGGGCCGTGCGCCGTCCGGCACCAATACCCAGCCCTGGAAAGTGTATGTGCTCGAAGGCGAGCGCAAGCAGGCGTTATCGCAGGCCATCCTGGCTGTGCACGCCGATCCTGCGCAAGCTGCGCAGCACGTGGAAGAATATGCGTACTATCCGCGCCAGTGGACGTCACCGTATATCGACCGCCGGCGCAAGGTGGGCTGGGACCTGTATGCGTTGCTGGGCCTCACGCGCGAGAACAAGGCCGGCATGGCCGCCCAGCACGGCCGCAATTACGACTTTTTCGGTGCCCCGGTGGGAATGATTTTTACCATCGACCGGGTCATGGAGCAGGGGTCTTGGCTGGACTATGGCATGTTCCTGCAAAACGTGATGATCGCCGCACGCGGCCGTGGCCTCGATACCTGCCCGCAGGCGGCGTTTACCCAGTATCATCAAGTCATCCAGGACCAGTTAGCGCTGCCGGCCAATGAAATGGTGGTGTGCGGCATGGCGCTGGGCTATGCCGACCTGACAAAAGTCGAGAACACTTTGATCACGGAACGCATGGCGCTTGATGAATTTGTTAAATTTATCTCTTGATATCGGAGTGTTGTATCCGTATTGCGGATCCACAATCAATGATGTCGTTCGGGAGGTTTTTGCTTGCGCAGACTCAGCATTTTGCTACACTGCAACGGTAGATTGTGACATCCAGCAATTTTTCTCTTGGGGATATGAATGTATAAACTTGCGTTAAGTGCTGTGATTTCGCTGATCTTCGCCTCCGCGGCGGTGACGCCCACCAACGCCCAGGCCGCCGGTGCCGGCGCCGATGCTGCGCCGAAAAAGGCGCAAGTCAAGAAAGCCAAGGCGCGCCAGCCGGTGCGACTGGCTGCCGCCCGCGCCAGCGACCGCGTCGTCAAGCGCGTCACGCGCGTCAACGGCCGCAAGAAGGTGAGCTACCAGCGGCTGATCATGGCCGCACCGGCCATTCCCACCATGGGCGACCTGGCGGGCCTGTCCGCCACGCACGATCCGCTCGACCTGAAATCGAACGTGGCGCTGGTGCTGGACCAGGCCAATTCCGAAATCCTGTTTGAAAAAAATTCCAACGTCGCCTTGCCGATCGCCTCGATCACCAAGATGATGACCGGCCTGGTCGTGGTGGAAGCCAATCAGGACATGGATGAAGTGCTGACCGTGACCGACGACGACGTCGACCGCGCCAAGTTCAGCAGCTCGCGCCTGCGCGTGGGCGCGCAACTGACGCGCGCCAACATGCTGCACATCGCCTTGATGAGTTCGGAAAACCGCGCGGCGTCGGCACTCGGCCGCAACTACCCGGGCGGCAAGCCTGCGTTTGTCGAAGCGATGAACGCCAAGGCGCGCGAGCTGGGCATGAGCGACACCCATTATGTCGATTCCAGCGGCCTGTCGAAGATGAACGTGGCCAGCGCGCGCGACCTGGCCAAGCTGGCCATGGCCGCCTATGAACACCCGATGCTGCGCCAGTTTTCCACCGATACCAACGCCATCGTGGAAGCGAGCGGCCGTCCCATGCAATTTGGCACGACCAACCGCCTGGTGGCCAGCCCCGACTGGTCGATCGGCCTGCAAAAAACCGGTTTTATCAATGAAGCGGGCCGTTGCATGCTGATGCAGGCCGTGATCGAAGGCCGTTCCGTGATCATGGTGTTCCTCGACTCCAAGGGCACGCAGTCGCGCGTGGCCGATGCCGGCCGCATGCGCAAATGGATCGAGGCGCTCAAGCCTGCCGCCCTGAACATCGGCGGTACCACGGGCGCGCCGCCTTACTCCACCGGCATGTAACCCAAGGTGGCGGAGATCTGGTTGGCGGTCACGACCAGGTCTTCGAGCCAGTCTTCCTGCAGACGGTCGGCCGGCGCCGAGATCGACAGCCCGGCAATCAGCTTGCCGCTGTCGTCGTGGATGCCGGCCGCCATGCACCGCACACCCAGTTCCAGTTCTTCGTTGTCGCGCGCATAGCCGCGCGACTTCACCAGGTTGAGCTCGCGCTCGAGCTTGGTCAAATCCGTGATCGAATTCTTGTTGTGGCCAGCCAGCCCGGTGCGCGTGGCGTACGCGCGGATGGCTTTCGGTTCATCGACCGACAAGAACAGTTTGCCGGTCGACGTCAGGTGCAGGGGACCGCGGCCGCCGATGGCGCGCACCACCTGCATGCCCGAGCGTTCCGAGAACGCGCGGTCGATGTAGACGATCTCGTCGCCCTGGCGCACTGAGAGGTTGATGGTTTGCTGGGTTTTCTTGTGCAGCGCCCGCATGAAGTCCAGCGCCGCTTCCCGCACCGACAGCCGGCTCTTGACCACGTTGCCCAGTTCCAGCAGGCGCATGCCGAGGCGATAGGTGCCCGGCTCGATGCGGTCGACAAACCGCGTGACCACCATGTCGTTGAGGATGCGGTGGGCGGTGGACGGGTGCAAGCCCGATACCTTGGACAATTCCTTGAGACTCACGGGATCCGGGTACTTGGCCAGGGCGTCAAGCAACGCCATCATGCGGTCGATGACCTGGATCGTGGTCTTTTGCTCTGGAGCGGTCTCTGCTTTCATAATGCGGTTGGTGCGGTGCAGTATTTGATCATTACTTTATACCATAATGTGAAAAGAAAGGGTAAGTTGATGCATAATCTTATCTTTTTACACAGCACCCCATCATGGAACCAGTGAGCGAATTCAAGAGCAAAAGCGGCCTGAAGCGGATCATGTCCGCCTTTTTCTATTCCATGGATGGCCTCAAGGCCGCGTGGCGGCACGAACACGCGTTCCGCCAGGAGCTGGTGGTATTCGTGGCGGGAACGGTGATCGCCTTGCTGCTGCGCGTCTCCGCGTTTGAAAAACTGGTGCTGATTGCCGTGATGGTGCTGGTGCTGATCGTCGAGCTGATCAATTCCGCCATCGAGGCGGTGGTGGACCGAGTGTCGCTCGAGCGCCATCCGCTGTCGAAGAACGCCAAGGATTTCGGCAGCGCGGCGGTGCTGCTGGCGTCGTTGCTGGCGGCAGCGACCTGGGCCGTGGTGCTGTTCAACCGTTTTTATTAACTCGCTATATAAGCTTTCGGTATATGGAACTGAAAAATACTTAGTTCTCATTTATAAGGGACGGCAGTACTCTGGATGCCTACATAACCAGGGGATCACGATGCTGTCCAAAAAAATTATTGTCGCTGCCGTCCTTGCCGCGACTACCGCCGTTGCTTCCTTCACCGCCGCACCATCGTTCGCTGCCGAGATCACGCTGTTGAACGTATCGTATGACCCGACCCGTGAGCTGTACGTCGATGTGAACGCGGCGTTTGCCAAGGAGTACAAGGCCAGGACGGGCGACGACGTCAAGATCAAGCAATCGCACGGCGGTTCCGGCAAGCAGGGCCGCGCCGTGATCGACGGCCTGTCGGCAGACGTGGTGTCGCTGGCATTGGCCTACGACATCGACGCCATTGCCGACAAAAAGCTGCTGGCGCCGGACTGGCAGAAAAAACTGCCGCATAACAGCACGCCGTACACGTCCACCATCGTGTTCCTGGTCCGCAAGGGCAATCCCAAGGGCATCAAGGACTGGAGCGACCTGGTCAAACCAGGCGTGTCGGTGATCACCCCGAATCCCAAAACCTCGGGCGGCGCCCGCTGGAACCACCTGGCGGCCTACGGCTACGCGCTGCGCCAGCCGGGCGGTTCCGAGGCGACCGCCAAGGACTTCCTGGGCAAGCTGTATAAAAACGTGCCGGTGCTGGACTCGGGCGCCCGCGGCGCCACCACCACGTTCGTGGAACGCGGCATCGGCGACGTGCTGATCGCGTGGGAAAACGAGGCGCTGCTGGCAATCAAGGAACTGGGACCGACCAAGTTCGACATCGTCGCGCCGTCGGTGTCCATCCTGGCCGAGCCGCCGGTGGCCGTGGTCGATAAAGTGGTGGACAAGCGCGGCACCCGCAAGGTGGCCGAGGCGTACCTGAACTTCCTGTACACCGATGCGGCGCAGGAAATCATCGCCAAGAATTACTACCGTCCCGCCGTGGAAAAAGAGGCGAAGAAATACGCGAGCCAGTTCCCTGCCGTGAAACTGTTCACGATTGCCGACGTGGCTGGCGACTGGACTAAAGCCCAGAAGGTCCACTTCTCGGATGGCGGCTTGTTCGACCAGATCTATCAACCCAAATAAGCGGACAGCATCATGGCCCATGCGCTTGCCGAGTTCCGTGTCCTGATCGCGCCCGGTCTGCATAACAGCGGACCGGACCACTGGCAAAGCCGGTGGCAGCGGCTGTTCCCGGACTTCGAGCGCGTGGAGCAGGATGACTGGGACGTGCCGGACCTGGCGCGCTGGTCGGCCCGCGTGGACGAACTGCGGGGCAAGGATCAGCGGCCCACGCTGATCGTGGCGCACAGCTTCGGCAGCCTCGCTACCGTGCACAGCGTCGCGCGCGACCCGGCCCACGTGGCGGGCGTGCTGCTGGTGGCGCCGGCCGATCCGGAAAAGTTCGACGTGGCGGCGCAGCTGCCGCAGCAAGCGCTGGCGCGCCCGTCCGTGATGGTGGGCAGCACCAACGACCCGTGGATGGCGGCGCCGCGCGCGGCCTGCTGGGCCCAGCGCTGGCAGAGCCGGTTCGTCAACGGCGGACCGCTCGGTCATATCAACGCCGAGTCCGGATTGGGCGACTGGCCGGAAGGGCTGGAAATGTTGTATTTTCTGGCAGAACAAGCGCACAATGCAGGATCCCGGGCCCACTGACTGGGTTCATCTTCAGGAGACGACTATGACTTTACGACTGGGCGACACCGCCCCCGATTTCGAACAGGATTCCTCGATTGGCAAACTCAAGTTCCACGAGTGGGCAGGGGACTCCTGGGTAGTATTGTTCTCGCACCCGGCCGACTTTACGCCCGTGTGCACCACCGAGCTGGGCCTGACCGCCAAGCTGAAACCCGAATTCGACAAGCGCAACGTCAAGGCCATCGCCCTGTCGGTCGATCCGGCTGAAAAACACGCGGCGTGGATCAGCGACATCGAGCAAACCCAGGACACCGTGGTCGGTTTCCCCATCATTGCCGACGAAGACCGCTCGGTCGCCACCTTGTACGACATGATCCACCCGAATGCATCCGCCACGGCCACCGTGCGCACGCTGTTCGTGATCGATCCGGCCAAGAAGGTGCGCCTGTCGCTCACATACCCGATGAGCACCGGCCGCAACTTCGACGAAGTGCTGCGCGTGATCGACGCCTTGCAACTGACCGACGCCCACACCGTGGCCACGCCCGGCAACTGGAAAGATGGCGACGACGTCATCATCCCGCTCACCGTGCAAGACCCGGAAGTGCTCAAGCAAAAATACCCGAAAGGCTTTACGGCCGCGCGTCCTTACCTGCGCGTGACGCCGCAGCCGAACAAGTAAGCGGGGCCAGCAAGCTGCGCAAGTTCGATCGCCGCATAAGCAAATAACCACGCTGTTGTTGGACTATGTCCCCGAAGTAGGTACGCTACGGCCTGCTTTGGGGAGTTTGCATGGATGTGTCCTTCGTTGTATCCGGTTTTGCGGTCGGCCTCCTGGTCGGCATGACCGGCGTCGGTGGCGGCTCGCTGATGACGCCGCTGTTGACGCTGCTGTTCGGTGTGACGCCCGCCGTGGCCGTCGGCACCGACCTCGCTTTCGCCTCGATCACCAAGGGCGTGGGCACCTTGACCCACCGCCTGCGCGGCACGGTGCACTGGGAAATCGTGCGCCGCCTGTGCCTGGGCGCCTTGCCGGCCGCGCTGCTGGCGAGCTTTTCCCTCAAATATTTCGGCGCCCTCAATCACGACCTGGGCCAGATCATCCGCTACATGATTGCGTGCTCGGTGCTGCTCACCGTGGTGGCGCTGCTGTTCAAGCGCAAGATGCTGGACTGGATCACCGCCCGTCCCGAGCGCCAGCTGCAGGGCACGGCGCTGGCCACCGCCACCATCGTCTCGGGCGCCGTGCTGGGCGTGCTGGTCACCATTTCCTCGATCGGCGCCGGCGCCATCGGGGCGACCCTGCTGGTGATGCTGTATCCGCGCCTGACCGCGGCCGAAGTGGCCGGCACCGACATCGCGTACGCCGTGCCACTGACGGCAATTGCAGCCGTGGGCCACTGGTGGCTCGGCTCCATCGACTGGAACCTGCTGCTGACCTTACTGGTCGGTTCGCTGCCGGGCATCACGCTGGGCGCCTACGTGGCGCGCGCCGTGCCCGAGCGCCTGCTGCGGGGCCTGCTGGCCGTGACCCTGGTGGCCGTGGCGCTGAAACTGATTTTTTGAGCATCCATATAGCTGATTGATCTAACTAAATAAAAATTGCTTCGTTTGTAGAATGAAGTACAAGTGAGACTATGCAGCCCTTATAGAAGTTTTTGTAATAAGGGAGAGTACATGTCAGCAGTCCATACTGCGCCCGCGCTCGCGACGGCCCCCGTTGCCGCCAAGGGTGCGCCGTTCCGCGTGATGCCCGGTTTCCGGCTCTCGCTCGGCTTCACCATCTTTTACCTGGCGCTGATCGTCCTGATTCCGCTGTCGGCAATCTTCCTCAAGACCTTTACCATGACCTGGGACGGTTTTCTCGCCGCCGTGACGTCCGACCGCGTGATGGCCTCGTACCGCCTGACCTTTGGCGCCTCGCTGATCGGCGCGTTCGTCAATGTCATTTTCGGCGGCATCGTGGCATGGGTGCTGGTGCGGTACGAATTTCCCGGCAAGCGCATCATCGACGCCCTGGTCGACCTGCCGTTCGCGCTGCCGACCGCCGTGGCGGGGATCACCCTGACGGCGCTGTACTCGGCCAACGGCTGGTTCGGCCAGTTCCTCGAAGGCGTGCTGGGCATCAAGGTGGCGTTCACGCCGCTGGGCGTGGTGGTGGCGCTGACCTTTATCGGCCTGCCGTTCGTGGTGCGCACCGTGCAACCGGTGCTGGAAGACGCGGAGCGCGAACTGGAAGAGGCGGCCGCCAGCCTGGGCGCCAATGCGTGGCAAACGTTCAGCCGCGTGGTGTTTCCCACCATTTTGCCGTCGCTCATGACCGGCTTTGCGCTGGCGTTCGCGCGCGCCACCGGCGAATTCGGCTCCGTGATTTTCATCGCCGGCAATATGCCGATGGTGTCGGAAATCACGCCGCTGTTCATCATCACCAAGCTCGAGCAGTACGACTACGCGGGCGCCACGGCCATTGCCGTGGTGATGCTGGTGGCGTCGTTCCTGATGCTGTTGACGATCAATCTCTTGCAAGCCTGGGCGCGCGGAAAGTCGGGTAAATCATGAGTGCTGTTTCTTCCACGCCGGTACGCCGGGGCGAACTGCCGTCGGCGCCCAAGACCCTGGAGCCGGGCTGGGTGCGCGTGCTGCTGATCGCCATCGCGCTGATCTTCCTGACCGTATTCCTGTTCGTGCCGCTGGTGGCCGTGTTTGTCGAAGCGTTCCGCAAGGGCTGGGAAGCGTACGTCGCGGCCATCATCGACGAGGATGCGATCTCGGCCATCAAGCTGACCCTGATCACGGCCGCCATTGCCGTGCCGCTCAACCTGGTGTTCGGGATCGCCGCGTCGTGGTGCATCGCCAAGTTCGAGTTCCGCGGCAAAAGCATCTTGCTCACGCTGATCGACTTGCCGTTCTCGGTATCGCCCGTGATCTCGGGCCTGATCTACGTGCTGCTGTTCGGCGCCCAGGGCTGGTTTGGCGACTGGCTGTACGAGCACGACATTAAAATTCTGTTTGCCGTGCCGGGCATCGTGCTGGCGACGATCTTCGTGACGTTCCCGTTCGTGGCGCGCGAGCTGATCCCGCTGATGCAGGCCCAGGGCAGCGAGGAAGAGGAAGCGGCCATCGTGCTGGGCGCCTCGGGCTGGGACACCTTCCGCCGCGTGACGCTGCACAACATCAATTGGGGCCTGCTGTTCGGCGTGATCCTGTGTATCGCCCGCGCCATGGGCGAGTTCGTCGCCGTGTCGGTGGTGTCCGGCCACATCCGCGGCGAGACCAATACCATGCCGCTGCAGGTGGAAATTCTCTACAACGAATACAACTTTGCCGCCGCTTTTGCCGTGGCGTCCCTGCTGGCGCTGCTGGCCCTGGTGACGCTGGCCGTGAAATCGTTTATCTCCTGGCGCCTGAACGAGTCGCGCGCCGAAGACGTCCGCATCAAGGAGCACTGATATGACCATCGAAGTGAAAAACATCCATAAACGGTTCGGCGATTTCGTCGCCCTCAACAACGTGTCGCTCGACTTCCCGCAAGGCGAACTGACGGCGCTGCTGGGGCCTTCCGGCTGCGGCAAGACCACCTTGTTGCGGGTTATCGCCGGCCTCGAACATCCCGACTCCGGCCAGGTACTGCTCGATGCCGCCGACGCCTCGCATCGCCACGTGCGCGAGCGCCAGGTGGGCTTCGTGTTCCAGCACTACGCGCTGTTCAAGCACATGACCGTGTTCGAGAACGTCGCGTTCGGCCTGCGCGTGAAGCCGCGCGCCGAGCGGCCTTCGGAAGACCAGATCCGCCGCAAAGTCAAAGATCTGCTGGAGCTGGTGCAGCTGGACTGGCTGGCCGACCGCTATCCGCCGCAGCTGTCCGGCGGCCAGCGCCAGCGCATCGCCCTGGCGCGCGCGCTGGCGGTGGAGCCGCGCGTGCTGCTGCTGGACGAGCCGTTCGGCGCGCTGGACGCCAAGGTGCGCAAGGAACTGCGCCGCTGGTTGCGCCGCCTGCACGACGATCTGCACGTGACCAGCATCTTTGTCACCCACGACCAGGAAGAGGCGCTGGAAGTGGCCGACCAGGTGGTGTTGATGAACAAGGGGAACGTGGAGCAGATCGGCGCGCCGGACCAGGTGTACAACCATCCCGCGTCGCCGTTCGTGTACGGCTTCCTGGGCAATGTGAACATGTTCCATGGCCGCGTGCAGGATGGCGTGCTGGCCAGCGGCGACGCCAGCTTCCAGGTGCCGGGCCAGCAGCCCGGCGACGGCAAGGACGGCAAGGGCACGGCCTACGTGCGCCCGCACGACCTGGAAATCGACCGCTACACGCCGGGCGCGGAAGGCATCGTGGTCAAGCTGCGCCGCGCGCACGCGATCGGCCCGCTGGCCCAGCTCGACCTGGAACGGGGCGATACGTCCGAACTGATCGAGGCGGTGATGTCGAACGAACGGTTCACCCATCTGCAGCTCAAGGAAGGCGAGACCCTGGTCGTGCGGCCCAAGCGCCTGCACGTGTTTGTCGATCAAGGGGCACAACCTGGAGCGCCATTATGAATTTCCAGCAACTGCGGTCGATCCGCGAAGCGGCCCGGCGCGGCTACAACCTGACCGAAGTGGCCAACGCGCTGTTCACGTCGCAGCCGGGCGTGAGCCGCCAGATCCGCGAGCTTGAGGATGAGCTGGGCGTGGTGATTTTCGAGCGCAACGGCAAGCGCCTGACCGGCATGACGGAGCCGGGCAAGGGCATCCTGAAGATCATCGACCGGCTCTTGATCGAGGCCGAGAATCTGCAGCAAGCGAGCCTGGAATACACGGGCCAGCAAAGCGGCACGCTGAGCGTGGCGGCCACCCACACCCAGGCCCGCTATGCGCTGCCGAAAGTGGTGCAGGGCTTTCGCGCCGCGTATCCGGACGTGCGCATCGCGCTGCAGCAGAGCGCGCCCGAGCACATCGCCGAATGGATCTTGTCCGGCAAGACCGATATCGGCATTGCCACCGAGGGCCTGTCGGCATTCCCGGACCTGGTGTCGTTCCCGTGCTACCGCTGGAGCCACATCATCGTGGTGCCCGACGGCCACCCGCTGCTCTCGCGCAGCCCGATCCGGCTGGAAGACCTGGCCGAGTTCCCCTTGATTACCTACGACGTGGGGTTCACCGGTCGCGGCCACATCGACGCCGCGTTTGCGCAGGCGGGCGTGAAACCGGACATCGTGCTGACGGCCATGGATTCGGACGTGATCAAGCAGTACGTGGCGCTGGGCCTGGGCGTGGGCATCGTGGCGTCGATGGCCTTCGACAATGGCCGCGACAAGGGTTTAAAGGCGATCGAATCGTCGCACCTGTTCGCGCCGAACGTGACGCGGCTTGCCGTGCGGCGTGGGGCGTATTTGCGGGCGTATGCGTATCACTTCATCGAACGTTTCGCGCCGGGGGTTACGCGCTCGGATATCGAGAAGTCCTTGCAGGCGGATGAGGCGGTGGGGATTTGAGATACTGCTGATGCTGTTTCGGCTGCGCGAAGCCTGACTATCGACGCGTGGGCGCGGAAGCGCGGG
>JBEVMD010000340.1:0-7907 GCA_040508835.1 Duganella sp.
GCCATGCAGGACGCCTGCCGGGCGCTGATGCGCACCTTCGCGCTGCAAGGACTGATCGTCACGCTCGGCGAGCGCGGGGCCATGTACTTTGCGCGTGACGGCGCGGTCACCGTCAACCAGGACTGCCACACGCCGGCGCGCATGGTCGATACGGTGGGCGCGGGCGACGCGTTTTCCGCCGTGTTCCTGCTCGGCCAGGCGCAAGGCTGGCCGGTGCCCTTGACGCTGGCGCGCGCCAATGCGTTCGCGGGCGCCATCTGCGGCGTGGCCGGCGCCGTGCCGGCCGCAATCGGGTTTTATGCGCCGTGGATCGCGGCCTGGCAACTGGGCGCGGTCGTGCCGGAGGCCGCATGAAGCCGCACCTGTCGTTCTGGCAGATCGTCAACATGAACATCGGGTTCTTCGGCATCCAGTTCAGCTTTGGCCTGCAGCAGAGCAGCATGAGCCCCATCTACAAATACCTGGGCGCGGACGAGGCCAGCCTGCCGTACCTGTGGCTGGCCGGACCGATGACCGGGCTGCTGGTGCAGCCGCTGATCGGCGCCATGAGCGACCGCACCGTCACGCGCTGGGGACGGCGCACGCCATATTTTCTGATCGGCGCCATCCTGTGCAGCCTCGGTTTGCTGGCCATGCCGTTCAGCCCCACGCTGTGGATGGCCGCCAGCCTGCTGTGGATACTGGACGCGGCCAACAACGTCACCATGGAGCCGTATCGCGCATTCGTGAGCGACAAGCTGGCGCCCAGCCAGCACTCGGTGGGTTTTCTCACGCAAAGCGCTTTTACGGGACTGGGCCAGACGCTGGCATACCTGACGCCGTCGCTGCTGGTGTGGATGGGCATGAACAAGGATGCCGTGAACGGCAGCCATATTCCGCATATCGTGATTGCCGCGTTCCTGATCGGCGCCGTGTTTTCCATCACGTCGGTGCTGTGGACCCTGAAGACCACGCCCGAGCATCCGTTGAGCGACGACGAGCTGACCGAGATCCGCTCGCGTCCCGCCGGCTGGCGCCACACGCTGGGCGATATCGCCAGCGCGTTCCGCGACATGCCGTCGACCATGCGCCAGCTGGCGTGGGTCAAGCTGTTCCAGTGGTATGCGATGTTCTGCTATTGGCAGTACATCATGCTGTCGCTGTCGACCACCTTGTACGGCACCACCGACCAGGCCTCGCAGGGGTTTCGCGATGCCGGTCTGCTGGCCGGGCAGGTGGGGGCGTTCTATAACTTCGTGGCGTTCGTCGGCGCGCTGGCGCTGGTGCCTTTTACGCGCCGCTATGGACCGAAGATCACGCACAGCATCTGCTTGGCGCTGGCCGGCGTGGGCATGCTCAGCATCCCGTTGATTCACTCGCAAGCGCTGTTGTTCGTGCCGATGGTGGGCATCGGCCTGGCGTGGGCCAGCATCATGGGCAATCCGTACGTGATGCTGGCCGGTTGCATCCCGCCCGAGCGCACGGGCGTGTACATGGGCATTTTTAACATGTTCATCGTGCTGCCGATGATCATCCAGATTTTTACGCTGCCGCTGTATTACCGCAGCCTCTTGGGCGGCAATCCGGAAAACGTGATCCGGCTGGCCGGCGGCCTGATGCTGTGCGGCGCGGTGGCCGTGCTGCTGGTAAAAATAAAACAGCCGCAGACCGGCAAGACCGGTGTGCGGCTGGCAGAGCAGGTGCCGGCGGGCTGATTACTCGCCGTGCATCTGGCTTTGCAGGTAGTTCTGGATGCCGACCTTGGCGATCAGGTCCAGCTGGGTTTCCAGCCACTCGATATGCTCTTCGGTGTCTTCCAGGATCATCAGCAGCAGGTCGCGCGAGACGTAGTCGCCCACTTTTTCAGCGGTGGCGATGCCTTCCTTGACGGTGATGTGGGCGGCTTTTTCCAGCTTCAGGTCGCAGCCGATCATCTCTTCGGTGTTCTCGCCGATCATGATCTTGTGCAGCGCCTGCAGGTTGGGCAGGCCGTCGAGCATCAGGATGCGGTCGATCAGTTTGTCGGCGTGCTTCATTTCGCCGATCGATTCTTCGTATTCCTTCTTCGCGATTTTTTCCAGGCCCCAGTGGCGGTACATGCGCGCGTGCAGGAAGTACTGGTTGATTGCGGTCAGTTCGTTGGTCAGCTGTGCGTTCAGCAAGCGGATCACTTCGGCGTCGCCCTTCATATGCGGCTTTCTTAAATGGTTACGAATGCCCGCATTCTGCCACGAAGTCCGACGCAATGTGTAGTTAATTCCGCGTAAAAACCATAAAAGCGTCTTTAATTCCGCGTAACGAGACCGTTGGCATTAATGACAATTATTAGCATTCGCAACCAGCCGGTTGTGGGTGTGTGTGAAGCAGCCAACCAAGTGCGGACGCGGTCGGCGCTACCATGGGTGTTCTGCTTTACCAACCTACAGGAGCGCTCCATGGATTCGATCAACGCCAATCAACCGGAACATAACCACGAAGACTTGATGGGCCCGGACGCCATCAAGAAAATCCGCGACTTCATCGACAGCACCCCAGGCTGCTTCTTCTGCACCAGCGACGCCAACGGCGGCCCCGGCGACGCGCGCCCGATGCATGCGATGCAGGTCGACGACCTGGGCAACATCTGGTTCTTCAGCGCCAGCGACAGCCTGAAAAACCAGGAACTGGCAGCCGATCCGTCGGCCACGCTGTACTTCCAGGGCGGCGCCCATTCCGAGTTCCTGCACCTCGAGGGTGTCGCCACCGTGCTGCGCGATCCGGTCAAGCAAAAGGAACTGTGGAGCTTTACGCTCAAGACGTGGTTCACCGAAGGGGAAGATGATCCGCGCATCACGCTGATCAAGTTCGCGCCCACCTACGGCTATTACTGGGATACCAAGCACGGACGTGCTGTGGCCGGTGTGAAGATGCTGCTGGGTGCCGTCATCGGCAAGACCCTCGATGACTCCATCGAGGGCCGCCTGGACCTCTAAGGTCCTTGTAAAAAGCCCGCAGCTTCGTTGCGGCGACTTGCCGTGCTCACGCACTGTCTTCGTCGCCGCGCCTCGCTGCGGTGATTTTGAACAGACTTATTTCCGGCTTAGCCTAACTGGAAGTTAATCGGGACCAGTGCATAGACGGGGATGGCCTTGCCATCCTCGATGTACGGCTTGTACAGCGCGCGCAGGACGGCCTGGCGGCCGGCTTCGTCGAGATTGGTCGAGCCCGACGACTTCTGGATCACGACCTGTTCGGCTTGGCCTTTTTCGCCGATCAGCACGCGCAGCAGTACGACGCCGCTTTCGCCCATGCGACGGGCGATGTTCGGATACACCGGTTGCGGGGCGCGGATGTATTCGACGCCGGTAATGGTTTTAGGTGCAGCCGGCGCGGCTGGCGCTGGCGTCGGTGCGCTGACCGGCGCGGTGGCCACCGGGGTCGACGGCTCACTGGTGCGCGGCGTGGGCGGCGCGACCGTAATGGTCGGCTGCGTTTGCGGCGTCGGCAGGACAGGCATCGGCGGAATGAAGGTCGGGACCTTGGTGACCACCGGCACCGTTTTCGGCGGCGTGGGTTCCGGCTTGAGCGGCTCGGGCGAGGCCACGAAACTCACGTTCACCACTTTCGGCATGACGGCTTGCACGGCCTGGTTCAGCATGCCATTGCTCATCATCCAGAACAGCACGCCATGGACGGCAACGATTGCCGTCAGCGGCGCTGCCTTGCGTCCACGGGTACGCCAGAACTGCTTGGCGCGCCACGCCAGACCGGCGCCATCCATGGACATCCCGGACGAGGTCCGTTCATACAGCATAGTATTCATAATTAATTGGTAAAGACTGGGCGCTTGAGCACAGTTTCCGCAATGGCGCTCGCTTGCGCGCTGGCCAGGTGCTGGTTCAGGATGTCTTCGGCGCAGCTGAAGCACTGGCCGCAGCAGGTCGACACGCCGAGGTCGCGGCGCAATTCTTCCATGGTCGTTAATCCCAATTCCACGGCTTGACGGATTTCACGATCAGATATGTTGTTGCAGACACATACAATCATTGATGCACCTTCTGGCTAGGCTGCTGCGCTAAAAAATTCGGTTGGCTTGCAATCGAGGCGATCGCTTGAGCCGATTCGACATGATTGCTAGTAACCATGATTGCTAATAACCATGATTGCTAGTACATTAATGCGAATCATTATCATTAAACGTATACTGCCTCACTTCCCGGCCGGATGCAAGCGTAAATAGTAGTCATTCGCATTAACGAATATAATGCTAGTATCCTGTTCTTTAGCGCACCAAAGTTTGTTGTGCGATGCCTACACAGGGTCCCCACTACCAGCCTGGATTTGACATGACGCAAGCTGTTTCAACCGACACCCCCCACACCCTGGACGCGCTGGCCGTGGGTGCGTCCGCCATCGTCACCCACGTGGCGGCGGGCGATATGGCCGAAGACGGCGTGTCGCTGTCGCGCCGCCTGATGGAACTGGGTTTTGTGCCCGGCGAAAAAGTCCGCCTGCTCAAGCGCGGCATGCCCGGCGGCGAACCGCTGGCCATCAAGGTGGGCAACGCCACCTTTGCCTTGCGCCGCTTCGAAGCTGCGCTGATCTCGATCCAACCGGAATAATTCACCATGGGTGTAGTAGAAAAAGCCGTACACAACGCGCCGGCCAATGCGCTGCCGCCAGTGGTGGCGTTGCTGGGCAATCCCAACTGCGGCAAGACCGCGCTGTTCAACCGCCTGACCGGCGCGCGCCAGAAGGTGGCCAACTACGCCGGTGTGACCATCGAGCGCAAGGAAGGCGCCTTCAATTCGCCGGCCGGCCACACGCTCCGCGTGCTCGACCTGCCGGGCGCCTACAGCCTCACCGCCCACACCCCGGACGAAGCGATCACGCGCGACGTGGTGGCGGGCCTGCGCCGGGGCGACGCCGCGCCGGACGTGCTGGTGTGCGTGGTCAACGCCACCAACCTGCGCCTGAACCTGCGCCTGGTGCTGGAAGTGCAGCGCCTGGGCCTGCCCATGCTGCTGGCCCTGAACATGGTCGACGTCGCCAAAAAAAGCGGCATCGTCATCGATACCGCGCGCCTGTCGCAGGAACTGGGCATGCCGGTGGTGGAAACGGTGGCCGTGCAGCCGGGCGGTGAAAAAGCGCTGCTGGCCGCGCTTGACGCCATGCTGCCGCTGCCGCAGGTCGTCGCCAACCCGCTGTCGGCCATCGACGCCGTGTCGGTGGAAGAGACCCAGCGCGAAGTGCGCCGCATCATTGCCGCCGCCGTCACGGGCGAAGGCGAAGCATCCACCATCTCCGAAAAAATCGACAACGTGGTGCTGCACCCGGTGCTCGGTCCGGTCATTTTGGCCGTGCTGATGTTCCTCGTGTTCCAGGCCGTGTTCAGCTGGGCCGCCACGCCGATGGACCTGATCACGGGCGCCTTCGAGCACCTGGGCGCCATGCTGGGCGAGCACATGGCCGAAGGCCACCTGCGCAGCCTGCTGGTGGACGGCATCGTGGGCGGCGTCGGCGGCGTGCTGGTGTTCCTGCCGCAGATTCTGATCCTGTTCTTCTTCATCTTGATGCTGGAAGACTGCGGCTACCTGCCGCGCGCGGCGTTCCTGCTCGACCGCCTGATGGGCGGCGTGGGCCTGTCGGGCCGCGCCTTCATTCCGCTGCTGTCGAGTTTTGCCTGCGCCATTCCCGGCGTGATGGCCGCGCGCACCATTCAGAACCGGCGCGACCGCTTTGTCACCATCATGATCGCGCCGCTGATGACCTGTTCGGCGCGGCTGCCCGTGTACGCGCTGGTGATTGCCGCCTTCATTCCCAACCGCGACGTGGCCGGCATCATGAATTTGCAGGGGCTGGTGCTGTTCATCCTGTACGTGGCAGGCATCGTCTCGGCCATGCTGGTGGCGTGGGTCATGAAGCGCACCATGGGCGGCAAGGGCAAGCATCCGCTGATGATGGAGCTGCCCGCTTACCACTGGCCGCACCTGCGCAACCTGGCGCTGGGCCTGTGGGAACGCGCCAAGATTTTTATCACGCGCGTGGGCACCATCATCCTCAGCCTCACCATCATCCTGTGGGCACTGAGCTCGTTCCCCGATGCGCCGCCAGGCGCCGATCACCCGGCCATTTACTACAGCCTGGCAGGCATCATCGGCCGCGGCCTCGAGTACATCTTCGCGCCGATCGGTTTTAATTGGCAGATCTGCATTGCGCTGGTGCCGGGCATGGCTGCGCGCGAAGTGGCGGTTGGCGCGCTGGGCACCGTGTATGCGATGTCGCAGACGGGCGACGAGCTGGCGCAGTCGCTGGCGCCGGTGCTGGCGTCGAGCTGGGGCCTGCCCACGGCGCTGTCGCTGCTGGCGTGGTTCGTGTTCGCGCCGCAGTGCCTGGCCACCTTGAGTACGGTCCGCCGTGAAACCAACAGCGTGAAAGCTGCCTGGTTCATGGCCGGTTATCTGTTTGCGCTGGCGTACGTGGCGGCATTCCTGACGTTCCGCATTTCGACCGCACTGCTCGGGAGCTGAGATGACCAATCTGTGGCAAAACGTGATCGTGGCACTGATCGTGGCGGCAGCGCTGCTGCACTTCAGCACCAAGTACCTGCCGGCCGCCTGGCGCCGGCAGATCGTGTATTTTCTGGCGCGCCGCGGTGTCGACCAGGACAAGGCGGCCCGGTTCTTCAAGACCACGCCCGACTGCGGCAGCGGCTGCGGTGCGTGCGGCTCGTGCGGCACCGGTGACAAGGCCGCGCCGGCGCCCGGCGCCGCCCCTGATCCGTCGCCGCCGCTCAAGCGCGTGATTCCCCTGCACGTGCAGCGCTGATTCTACGGCAGCCGCCGTACCGTCTCCCAGGTGGGGCCGTAGGCGCCCCATGCCACCGGCAGGCCGGTCGCCTGTTCCAGCTGCGCGATGAAGGACGCCGCACCGGCAATGGGCTGCGCCGCCAGCTGCGGCGCCGCGTCCATCAATAGCGCCGTCAGGTCCGACTGGTGGTCCAGGTCGCCCCTGGCCCCGCAACGCAGTTCGACAATCGCGCCCTGCGCATCGCGCTGGCACAGCGCTGCATCGCGCGCTGCCAGCGGCGCCGCGTATCCTGCGCACCATCGCAGTCCCGGCGCCCGGTCGAATGCATCGAGGTGGCTGACCAGCAAACCGTCGAGCTGGCCGATGGCCGCCAACGCATACCGCAGCAGCACCAGGTCGGGGTGACCGCGCCGAAACATCCCCTGCCAGCCGCCCGCGCTGTTGTGCGGTTCCGGCAGCATGTCCAGCCGCTGGTCGTGGCTGGGGAACGGCCCGTTGCCGTGGCGGGTGAGGTAGCTGCGCAGGGCGCCGTAATGCTCGATGCGCCCGTGCTGGCCTGCGTCATGGGCCACTGCCGCCACCGCCGACGTGTGGATGGTGCTCCAGGTGGTGTAGGGATGGAAGCCGCGCCATTCGTCGAGCAGCACGCCCTGCGCGCCTTCGAACAGCACCGCGCCGGGCCGGTGCAGCCGGGCCGCCACGTCGGCCTGCGCGGCCGGCGGCGCAGCATGCGCCAGTTCCCGCGTCTGCGCCAGCCAGCGGTGCGCCAGGGCGCCGTCGCGCAGCACGGCCCGTTCCTCGTGCCAGCCGGGCGGCGCATCGTCCGGGACGCCGTCGCGCTCCACGGCCGCCAGCAGGGAGGTGCGGATCGCCTCCAGCTGCTCCAGCGCGCGGGCGGGCGTGAGCAGGTCGGCGTAGCGCAGCGTCAGGTCCGGATGCGCCAGGTCGTGGCGCACGGTCTCGCCCACGCCCACCCCGCAGCTGCCGTGGGCGGCGTCGCCGCGCGCCAGTTCGCGCAGGCGCCCGGCGGCCTGGTGGAACGGCGTGGTCAGGCGGCAGCGGCCGTCGATGATCAGCCGCTGCAGGCAGTCCGCCATGCCGGCGCGCTGCAGGTAGCGCGCCTCCACCAGCAGCGCGGT
>JBEVMD010000383.1:0-4359 GCA_040508835.1 Duganella sp.
AACTATGAACGTCCCGATCTAAATAAGTAAATATAAAATTGACAATGAAAGTCCAGCCGTCGAAACTTAACTTGCAGTTTGTTTTTTTCGAACTTTTCCTGGGGTCTTACTCGGAGTCATATATGAACTTAAAAAATATTGCGCTGGCAGCCATGCTGGCAGGGTCGGTGTTTACCAGTGCGCACGCAGGCACGATCAACGGTGAAAACACGCCGGATATCCAACTGATTCAAAACAGCATCAATCCGGATTTCTGGACCGCTGGTTTCAACAACGTCCCGGTCAACGACAGCACCGGCACGTTCACCGACATCTTCACCTTCACGCCTGCACTGACCGGCTCGGCATTGGGCAGCGCTGCGGTGGTCAACATCGCCCTCACCGGCTTTGGCGAAATTGCCGGCTTCAGCGCCTCGCTGAACGGCAACTTCTTCACGTCGTCCGGCAATGGTTTCTACACCCTCGATCCGGTCCTGCTGGGACCTGGCCAGCTGGTGCTGACCATCACCGGCGAAGTGACGGGCGCCGGCGGCTCCTACGGCGGCAACCTGAACGTGCTGACCGTGCCGGAACCGGAAACGTACGGCATGATGCTGGGCGGCCTGGGCCTGCTCGGCTACATGGCGCGCCGCCGCAAGCAGCAAGGCTGAGCACTCCTTTGCCCCTGAAAAGACGCTGCGGCGTCTTTTTTTTCGTCCCGGCGGCGGTACAATGCCGCCCATGTCTTCCATCCCCACCCGCTTCGACCAGCCCGGCCACCCGCCGGCCACCATCACCGAATACCAGGGCGTGCGCAGCCTGCACCTGGGCACCTCGTGGGTGCAGGGCGCCATGCGCATCGCCAAGCCCGACCACATCGAGCTCGAATACGTGCAGATGATGATGATGTGGCTGCTGTTCAACGACAGCCCGCGCCACATCGTGCAGCTGGGCCTGGGCAGCGCCGCCCTCACCAAGTTCTGCTACCGCCGCTTTCCGAAGGCGCGCGTGTCCGTGGCCGAACTCAATCCCAATGTGATTGCCATGTGCCAGGCGCAGTTTGCCCTGCCGTCCAACGACGCGCGCCTGGACGTGCGCGAAATGAACGCCCTGGACTTCGTGCTCGATCCCGCCAACCGCGGCACGGTCGACGTGCTGCAGGTCGATCTGTACGACGAGGACGCACGCGGGCCGGTGCTCGATACGCCCGAGTTCTACCAGGGCTGCTGCGACGTGCTGGCCGACGGCGGCATGATGACCACCAATGTGTTCGGCGACTTTGCCAACTACGACAAGAATCTGCAGGCGATGGAACTGGTGTTCGACGCCGTGGTGTGGCTGCCCGAGGTGCACGACGCCAATATCGTCGTGATCGCCTTCAAGCAGTCGCCGGTGATAGATTTTTCAGCGCTGTACGAACGCGCGGGGCAGATCAGGAAAACACTGAATTTACCGGCCAAGGCCTGGGTCAATGGTTTGAAGGGCTGGATGCTCGACCAGGCCTGACGATGCAGGCGCGCCACACTTTATGGCGCGCAGCGCCCGCAAGCGTGGCAGGTGCCGGTCCAGCTTACGATACATTGCGTTACAAGGCACGCACTATCTTTATTCGTACTCTTTCTGCAACATTGCCCGCGCCGGCTTGCATGGCGTCATTGCTGGCGAAGTCATCCTGGGACTAGTATTTTTTGACCGGCGGGTATCCCTCGACCGTTTCCCCTCAAAAAAATACCAGAAAGAGACCCATGACCAGAGCACCCCACTTTCAGCGCAGCCGCCTTGCCGCCGCCATCGGCGGCGCAGTTGTCGTCCTCGCCGCAGGCGCGGCCGTGGCGCAATCGGCTGCAGACGATCAGGCCGCCAAGGAACAAACCGTGATCGTGCTCGGCTCGCGCTCGGTTGCCAAGACCGCGCTCGACACCTCGGCGCCCGTCGGCCTGATCAGCCTGAAAGACATGCAGACGGCCGGCCCGCTGGAACTGGGCAAGCTGCTGCAGACGCTGGACCCGTCGTTCAACTTCTCCAGCACGTTCGTCAGCGACGGCACCGACAGCATCCGCCCCGCCACCCTGCGCTCGCTGGGACCGGACCAGGTGCTGGTGCTGGTCAACGGCAAGCGCCGCCACCAGCAGGCGCTGGTCAACGTGCAGCAGACCGTGGGGCGCGGCTCGGCCGGCACCGACATCAACGCCATCCCGCTGGCGGCCATCCACCACATCGAGGTGCTGCGCGACGGCGCCGCCGCCCAGTACGGGTCGGACGCAATTGCCGGCGTGATCAACATCGTGCTCAAGTCGCAGGTGGGCGAAACGTCGCTGAGCGGAACCTACGGCACCACGTCCGAAGGCGACGGCGACCTGTATTCGGCCAGCGCCAACACCGGCGTGGCGCTGGGCCAGGACGGCGGCTTTTTGAACCTCACGGTGGAGGCGCGCAAGCGCGACGAAACCAACCGCGCCGGCGTGGACTCGCTGCGTGCGGATCCTCCGCGCGTGACCCAGCACCTGGGCGACAGCAACACGCGCGACCTGTACTTCTGGTGGAACGCCGGCCTGCCCATCGATAAAAACAGCGAATTCTATGCGTTCGGCGGCGCCTCCAAGCGCAAGGGCGATTCGTTCGGCTTCTTCCGGTCCGCCGGCGACGACCGCACCGTGCCCGCCGTGTACCCGAACGGCTTCCTGCCCGCCATCCATACCGACATCAAGGATGCCTCGTTCGCGTTCGGCTACCGGCGCGACCTGGCGGGCGACTGGAAGGCCGACATCAGCATCAACCACGGCGCCAGCGAGCTGGCGTTCCACGAATCGGACAGCATCAACACCAGCTACTGGTACGAGCCGAAACCGGGCGGCGGCATCTACGCCGAATCGCCGCGCGACGCCGATACCGGCACCCTCAAGTTCGACCAGACCACCTTCAATGCCGACATCAAGGGCCCGGTGAAACTGGGCGACGCCAGCGTGTTCGTGGCCACCGGTTTCGAATACCGGCGCGACAACTACCAGATCGTGGCCGGCGACCCGGTGTCGTACCAGTACGGCCGCACCAACAACCCGGCGCTTGCCATCGTGGGCCAGAACGGCAACACCGCCGCCTCGGGCATCCAGGGCTTCCCCGGCTACACGCCCGCCACCGCCGTGGACGACGGCCGCCACAACATCGCCTTGTTCCTCGACGCCGAGTACAAGCCGGTCGATAACGTCACCCTGGCCGGCGCCGTGCGCTACGAAAAATACTCGGACTTCGGCAGCACCGTCACCGGCAAGCTCAGTGCGCGCTGGGACCCCACCAAGTCGGTCGGCGTGCGCGGCAGCGTCTCCAGCGGCTTCCGCGCGCCGAGCGTGCAGCAGGAGTTCTACAGCTCCGTCTCCACCAACCTGAATAACGGCGTGCTGACGGAAACGCTGACCGCGCGCCAGGGCAGCGCCGTCACGCAGGCCTTCGGCATCGCCCCGCTCAAGGAAGAAACGTCGCGCAATGCCAGCGTGGGCCTGGTGCTGCGGCCGGCGTCGAACATGTCGCTCACGGTGGACGCGTACCAGATCAAGATCCGTGACCGTATCGTGTTCTCGAGCGAGATCGCGCCGGAAGCGGGCGGCGGCCCGATCGCCAACATACTGGGACCGCTGGGCGTGGGCCAGGCGCAGTTCTTCACCAACGCGGTGGACACCCGCACCCGCGGCCTCGATATCGTGGCCGAACATACGAGCAAATTCGCATCGTCCGCACTGGTGCTCTCCGGCCAGCTGGGTTTTAACAAGACCGAGGTCACCAAGCGCCATTCGACGTCCTCGGTGCTGAGCGGCGAGACCCTGTTCGACCAGGCGCAGGTGACCCTGATCGAACGCGGCCAGCCGCGCAAGCACCACGTGGTGGCAGCCGATTTCACATCCGGCGCCTGGAACCTCAACGCCCGCGCCAACTACTACGGCGAAGTGCAGGCCCAGAGTTTCAGCCCCCTGCACACGTGGGACGCGAAATGGCTGGTGGACACCTCGTTGCGCTACGCCTTCAGCAAGCGCACCTTCCTCAGCGTGGGCGTCAACAACCTGTTCGACACGCTGCCGTCCGAGTGGACCAACGGCGGCGACTTCCCGAAACTGGGCTTCACCCGCTGCTGGGAAACCTGCCCGTTCGGCGTGAACGGCCGCTCGATGTACGTGCGCGCCGATACCGCCTTTTAACGGTTGGCGGCGTACGCCGCCAGGTGCACCACCGCCGCCAGCCGCCGCACCAGGTCATCCATCTGGTCGGCGGGCACCTGCGCATAACCGAGCATCAATCCCTTCCAGCCCGAGTCGCCATGCGTGTCATGGCGACTCAGGGCATTGACCGTCACCCCGTGCGCCAGCGCCTGCGCGCCGATGGCCGCGTCAT
>JBEVMD010000393.1:0-28270 GCA_040508835.1 Duganella sp.
GGTAGCGCCCCGTGGCCGTCAGGCCGGCTGGCCTTCCAACCGGCTGCGCGCCTGCGCCAGCTGCTGCGGGTCCAGCCGGGCGGCCGCGCTGGCCAGATAGCGCGCGGCAGCCGCAAAGCCGCTGCGGTCCGCGTGCGCCAGCCAGGTCCATGCCTGCGCGGCGTCGGCGCGCGCGCCCTGGCCGGTCAGGTACATCAGCCCCAGGTTGAATTGCGCGCGCGCGTGGCCCTGCGCGGCCGCTTGCGCATACCAGTGCAGCGCCTGGGCGTAATCCTGCGCCAGTCCCTGGCCGTTGTCGTAGCGCAGGCCCAGCGCGAACTGCGCCAGCGTGTGGCCCTGCTGCGCGGCTTGCGCGTACCAGTGGTTCGCTTGCAGCGGGTCCGGCTGCGGGCCGTCGTCGCGGTCGAACAGCAGTCCCAGGTTGTACTGGGCTGCCGCGTAATCCTGCTCGGCCGCGCGGCGGTACCACGCCATCGCCATGCGTGCGTCGGCGGGCACGCCGCGTCCCGTGTCGTAGCGCAGCCCCAGGTCGAACTGCGCGCGCAGGTGGCCCTGCTCGGCCGCCTTGCGGTACCAGGCCACGGCTTCTTCGGCATCGGCCGGCACGCCGTGGCCGGCGTCGTGCAACTGGCCCAGGTGATACTGGGCGCCGGGGTAGCCCTGGTCGGCCGCCTTGCGGTACCAGTCGTGCGCCTGGCCGTAATCCTGCGCCACGCCCTGGCCATGGTGGTAGCGCAGCCCCAGGTTGTTCTGGGCGCCCGCGTGGCCCTGGTCGGCCGCCTTGCGGTACCAGTCGAGCGCCTTCTGCTCGTCGCGCGGCACGCCCTGGCCGTTATCGTAGATCAGGCCCAGGTTGAACTGCGAGCTGGCGTGATCCTGTTCGGCCGCGCGGCGGTACCAGAGGATGGCCTTCTGGCTGTCCTGCGCCACGCCGTCGCCCTTGTCGAAGCGCAGCGCCAGGTTGAACTGGGCGGCCGCGTGACCCTGCTCGGCGGCCTTGCGGTACCACGACATGGCCTGTCCCAGGTCGGCGGACACGCCCTGGCCGTTGTCGTAGCGCGTGCCCAGGTGGTACTGGGCGCGCGCATACCCCTGCTCGGCCGCCTTGCGGTACCAGTGCAGCGCCTGTTCCGTATCCTGCGGCACGCCCTTGCCCGTGTCGTACATCATGCCCAGGTTGTTCTGGGCGCCGGCGTCACCCTGTTCGGCCGCCTTGCTGAACCAGTGCATGGCCTTGCGGGTGTCGGCGTCCACGCCCTGGCCCTTGGCATGCAGCCAGCCCAGGTTGTACTGCGCGGCCGCGTAGCCCTGCTCCGCCGCCAGCAGGTACCATGCGGCCGCCTCCTCGAAATCCTGGGCCACGCCCTGCCCCTTCTGGAACATCACGCCCAGGTTGTACTGCGCGTGCGCCAGTCCCTGCAAGGCCGCCTGGCGGTACCACACCACGGCGCGCTCGTAGCTTTGCTCGACGCCCTGGCCATTGAAATACATGAAACCGAGGCTGTGCTGGGCGTTGCCCACGCCCCGTTCGGCCAGCCCCTTGGTGCGCAAAAATTCCGCCGTGTGCGTCTGGCGCGGGTCGCCGGCCTGGTTGGAGGGATGGTTGGTCATGCGTCGATCGCGGTTCAGGCCTGGATCGCGGCCAGCATCGGATGCACGTGCGGCATGCCCTGCTGGTGCTGTTGTTGTAGCTGTTGCGGATGCTGTTGATGCGCCGCTGCGGACACGCGCACCTGGTCCTGCAGCACGTCGATAAAGCGCGGCAGCGCAATGGGCCGGTAGTACAGATAACCCTGCATGGTGCTGCAGCCGTTGGCCTGCAGGTAGCGCGCCTGCACCTCGGTTTCCACGCCTTCGGCCACCAGGTGCAGCCCGAGGCCGCGGGCGATCGAGATGATCGCCAGGATCACCGGGTAGTGGCCGTTCTCGTCGTGGATCTCCTTGACGAACGACTGGTCGATCTTGACGGTGTGGATCGGGAAGCGGTGCAGGTACGACAGCGACGAATAGCCGGTGCCGAAATCGTCGATCGCCACCGACACGCCCAGCTGGCACAGTTTATTCAACTGATCGATCGCGTACTGCGGATTGCGGATGCAGATGTTTTCGGTGATCTCCACTTCGATCTGCGCCGGCGAGATGCCGTAGCGCGTGAGGGCGCCGCGCATTTTTTCGAAGAAGTCGCCCCGGTCCAGGTATTGCGGCGACAGGTTCAGCGACAGGCGGATATGCTCGCCCCCCGCCGCGTTCCACTGCAGCAGGTCGCGGCACAGCGCGCCCAGCATCCAGTCGGAGATCGGCAGCATCAGGCCATTGTCTTCGGCAAACGGCAGGAACTCGCCGGCCGACAGTACGCCGCGCTGCGGGTGGTTCCAACGCATCAGCCCTTCCGCACCGACGATGCGGCCGGTGGCCACGTCGATCTGCGGCTGGTAGTACATTTCCAGCTGCCCCAGTTCGAGCGCCTTGCGCAGGCTCTGTTCGAGCGCAATCTTCTGGTGCGATGCGTCCTGCATCGCCGGCTGGTAAAAACTGTGTCCGTTCTTGCCCAGGCCCTTGACCTGGTACATGGCGATGTCCGCGTGGCGCAGCAGCTCGTCGATGGTCTCGCCATCGTGCGGGTAGATGGCGATGCCGATCGAGGCCGAGATGTGCACCTGGTGGCCATCGAGATCGAACGGCGCTTCCAGGCACTCCAGGAATTTGTCGGCAGTGATGCGGGCGTCCTCGCGGTCGTTCAGTTCCGGCAGCACGATGGTGAATTCGTCGCCGCCCTGGCGCGCCAGCGTGTCGCCCCGGCGCAGGCAGTCCTTGAGGCGGCGCGCCACCTGCTGCAGCAGTTCGTCGCCCTTCACGTGGCCCAGCGTGTCGTTGACCAGTTTGAAACGATCGAGGTCGATGAACATCACCGCCAGTTCCGTCAGTTTGCGGCGGGCCTGGATCACGGCCAGTCCCAGGCGGTCCTTGAACAGCACGCGGTTGGGCAGGTCGGTCAGCACGTCGTGGTAGGCCTGGTACGAGATCATCTCCTCGGCGCGCTTGCGATCGGTGATGTCGCGCGCCACGCCGTAGGTACCGAAGAATTCGCGGTGCACGGCCGCCTGACCGTCCGCATGCAGGTCGATGGCGTTGGGCGCCATCGCCCTGAGGGTGACGCTGAAGATGCGTTCGGCGCCGCTCCTGGTCTTGAGCCGCAGCTCCGCCGTGTGGGTGCCCGTGCCCAGGCCCCGTCCCGTGCTGCGTGCTGCGCTGCGTCCGGCAGTGCGTCCTGCCGCACTGCCGTCGCCGAACGCATAGCGGGCGCGGTCCTGGTCCTCGTCGTGCACCAGCGCCGAGTAGTGCCGCCCCACCAGCTCTTCGCGCTCGAACCCGAGCAGCTGCTGCGCGCGGTCGTTGACGAACGTGATGCGGCCTTCGTGGTTCAACGTGTAGATCAGGTCCGGCGAGCTGTCCACCAGGTAGCGGTACATCTTTTCCGACGTTTCCAGCTGGGCGGCGATGCGTTCGTTGTCGATGGCCAGGCGCCGCTTCTGCAGCGCGTTTTCCACCGTCTTGAGCAGCTCCTCGCGGCTGTACGGCTTGCGCAGGTAATCGTAGGCGCCGCGCTTCAACGCGCCGATGGCGGCGTCGATGCCCACTTCGCCGCTCATGACGATGACGTCGCCGTCGATGGCGCGCGCGTTCATGAAGTCCATGATGTCATGGCCGCTCATGTCGGGCAGGCGCAGGTCGAGCAGGATCAAATCGAATTTGAGCTTGCCCAGGTGGGCCAGCGCTTCCGCGCCGCAGGTGGCAGTGACCAGGTGGTAGTCGTGGCCGCGCAGCAGTTCGTACAGCGACGACAGCAGGCGCGGTTCGTCATCGACCAGCAGCAGGCGGGGACGGACATCGTGGGCGTGGGCGACGGGGGTTGGGTCGCCCGGTGGGGTCAGGTTCATCATGGCCTTAAACGGAATCCATCAACCGGGGGGTTTGGCCGGCGGGGGAACTTGCGGTGATGCCGGCAGTAGCATCGGCGGCGGGCAGCAGGATCTCGAACGACGTGCCGCCCTTGCCGGAACGGCAGGCGATGAGGCCCTGCATTTTTTTTACCAGACTGTGAACGATGGACAGCCCCAGTCCATGGTGGGCGCCGTCCTTGCTGCTGGCGACGGGCGCGAACAGGTTGGCCAGCAGCGCGGGCGACAGGCCCGGACCGGTATCGGCCACCACCAGCTCCAGGTACAGCTGGCGCTCGCGGTTGACGTGGCCGCGGTTGGCGATCTCGATGCGGCCGCCCTGGGGCATGGCTTCCACCGCGTTCTTGACCAGGTTGACCAGGATCTGCTTGAGCATGTCGGCGTCGCCCGCGATGGCGCCGGCGTCCTCCTGCATGCGCACCACCATCTGCACCGACGCGGGCACGAACTCGGTGGCGCGGAACAATCGCAGCACGTCGTCGACGACGGCGCCGACGTCCGTGGCCATGGCGCGCCCCCGCGACGCGGCGGCCGGCTGCAGGTCGGCCAGGCCGTGGATCAGATGTCCCACGCGGTCGATCTCCTCGTTCAGGATAGCCATCTCGCCCACCACCGGCTCGCGCCGCGCCAGTTTGCTGTCGAGGATGGACAGGTAGTTCTTGATGATCGACAGCGGGTTGTTCACCTCGTGCACCACGCGGCGCGACGCCTCGCGGTATTCGTCGGCCACCTGGGCGATTTGGCGCCTGGCGTGACCGCGCTCGCTCATGGCCGTCTCCAGCGCGCCGGCGGCCTGGGTGGCGAAGGACTGCAGGAAGCGCGCGCGTTTCTGGCTGCCGGCCAGCTGCCAGGCCGGCGCGCCGCCGATCAGCAGGCCGAGGCAGCGCTGGCTGGTCACCAGCGGCAGGCACACCATGCCCTCGGTGCCGAGGATGCGGAACAGCTGTTCTTCCGCCACGCCCAGCGCGGCGCCACCCTGCTGCCGGCCTTGCGCCTGGCTGATGTAGGCCGGCTGGCGCGCTCGCGCTGCCTGCGCCACCGGCCCGCCGTCCTTGTCGAGGGCGATCATGAACTGGGACAGGCGGCCCGGCTGGTTGCCGGTGGCGGTGCCCAGCAGCGCCTGGCCGGTGGGGTTTTCCAGCATCACCAGCACGTTCTCGAAATCGAACAGGATGGCCGCCGAGCGGGTCATCGCGTCGAGCAGACCGGCCTCGCCGCCCTCGCCGCTCTTGCGCGCAAAGGTCTGCGCCATGTCGGACACCAGCATCATGTTGCGCACTTCCTCGGACAGGCGCTGCTGCACCGGATCGACGGGCGGCGGCGGCATGTACGCCGGCGGGGCGACGATGTCGTCGGCGCCGGCCAGGTCGATGCCGAGGTAGTCGGCCGATTTTTCCACCTGGCGCGCGGCGTTGCCGAGGATCTGCTGCAGCACGTCGTGATCGAGGCCGCACAGCTGCGCGGCGCCGTCGATGGCGTCGATGTCGCCGGCATGGCAGCACAGCAGGTGCGCCAGGCGCACCATGCGGATCAGCGGGTGCGCGGACGCCAGGCGCGCCACCGGCTCGTGGTGATACAGCACGCTGTCGGCCAGGAACGAGTCGAGCTGCCACCGTTCGATCAGCCAGGCGCCCGCTTCCGGGTGGGTGATCTGCAAGGTGCGCTGTTCGACCGCGCACAGGTCTTCGTCGTCGCGCGCCATGAAGTTGACGGCGTACTCCCTGGGCGCGGCCGCCAGCAGCGCCAGGCGGCCGACGTTGTGCAGCAGGCCGGCCAGATACGCTTCCTCGACGTGGGGATAATCCATTTTGCGGGCGATGTCGCGCGCGATGACGGCGGTGGTGAGCGAGCCTTTCCAGAATCCGCGCAGATCGGCGCCGGCGGAATGGGGAAAGCTGTTAAAGGTCTGAAACACCGATTCGCTGATCACCAGCGTCTTGATCATGTCGGTGCCCAGCGCTACGAGCGACTGTTCGAGTCCGGGCGCGCGCGCGTGCGCGCTGGCGTTGCGGTGGAAGGCGGAGCTGTTGGCCACGGTGAGGATCTTGCTGGTCATCGCCGGGTCCTTGGCGATGAGCGCGGCAAGCTCCGGCATGCCGGCGTCGTCGGCCTGCAGGTGCTCGATCAGCTTGATCAATATCTGCGGCATCGCCGGCAAGCGGGCGATCAGGAGCCGATTGCGTATGTCATGGTCAGGCTGCATCGTCATACCACCAATATCAAGTCAATCCGGAAACGAATAGTGCCGAGAAAGAATTTATATTAGCATAAAGTATGATGGCAACTTAGCACTTGCTACCAACGGTGTGCAGGTTGCCGGCATTTCCTGATGTAAATTGTTATTGTCCCGGTTGGGGTAACAGAATGCGCCGGTAATGGCGTGCAGTCAACCACAAAGCGAAAGCAGAGCCACTAAACACCAGCTGTCCGAGGGATAACAACAACACCGAGTGTGATAGCGCCGGCGCCACCACGCCGGCCACGATGGCGCCCATCATGGTGGTGGCAAACGACTGGCACGAGGCCACCGTGCCGCGGATGCGGGGGAACAGGTCGAGCGCCAGCAGCGTGGCGCCCGGCGCCACGATCGACATGCCGAACGTATAGAACAGCAGCGGCAGCACGGTCCAGGGCAGCGCCGGCGGCAGGAAGGTGTGATACAGCACGTTGCACACGGACGCCGAAATCAGGAAGCAGAAGCCGATGCCGATCTGGCGCTCGAACGACATCTTGCCGGCGATGCGGTTGGCCGCCAGCGCGCCCAGGAAAATGCCGCTCACGGACGGAATGAACAGCCAGCCGAACTGGCTGGCGCCCAGGCCCAGCGACTTGGGCAGGAATTCCGGGGCGGACGCGATGTACAGGAACAGGCCGCCGAAGTTGAGCGCCACCACGCCCGACTTCAGGTGAAACAGCTTCGACCGCATGATCTGGCCGTAGTTGTGCGCCAGGTGGCGCGGATTGAACGGCTGGCGCTTGTCGGGCGGCAGCGTCTCGGGCAGCTTGCGGTAGCAGTAGATGAACAGCAGCACGCTGTACGCCAGCAGCGACAGGAAGATCGCGCGCCAGTCGAACAAGGTGACGATCCAGCCGCCCAGGATCGGCGCAATGGCGGGGGCAATCGAGAAAATCATCGTCACCAGCGACAGCAAGCGGGCCGCTGCCGCATCCTCGTACAGGTCGCGGATGATGGCGCGGCCCACCACCACGCCAGCGCCGGCCGAAATCCCCTGCATCACGCGGAACGCCCACAGGTACGGCACCGAGTGCACCGAGGCGCAGCCCAGCGTGCCGATCGAGAACATCACCAGCGACACCAGGATCACGTTGCGCCGCCCGAACGCATCCGAGAGCGCGCCGTGCCACAGCACCATGCCGGCAAAGGCCAGCATGTAGAACGTGAGGCTTTGCTGCACCTCGAGCGGCGTGGCGCCCAGGGTTTCCTGGATGTTGGGGAAGGCGGGCAGGTAGGCGTCGATCGAGAACGGCCCGATCATCGACAGCAGGGCCAGGATCACGGCCAGCGCAGTGGCGCTGAGGACCTTGGGGGTGGAAGGAGGTGGTGGCGGGATTTCCTTGACAGGATCGGGCAGGACGTTGTCGGGCGGTGTGGGATACATAAAACGTTTTCCAGATGGATTACGCTTGCACCCCCACCTGCCCGGCAACGACCAGGGTCGTCCCCGTGCGGGGTACGACCCCGCCTGGTACTGCGGGGTTCAACGGCGGCGCATCAGCGGCAAATCAAAGGTCTTTGGGCTTGGCGGCTTCGCGGCGGTTAAAGCCGGCCACCATATCGAAGCGGAACAAACGGCACTCCAGCGCGCCGTTGAAGAATGGCGTCTTGCGCGATTCTTTCAAGCGCAGCATTTTCGGCAGGCCCAGGTCGGCCGTGAACAGGTAGACGGTCCATCCCGCAAAGCGCTGCTTGAGCGTGCCGCTGAAGTCCGCGTAAAAACTCTTGGCCAGTTCGTCCTCGCCCAGCGAGCTGTCGCCGCGCACGCCGATCCGTTCGCCGTACGGCGGATTGGTGAGCACGATGCCCGGCTGCTCGGTCGGCGCTTTGACTTCCTGCGCCTCGATCTGCTTGAGCGGCACGTCGAACATGATGCCGGCCTGGCGCAGGTTGTGGCGCGTCATGGCCACCATGTCGCCCGAGATGTCGGAGCCGAAAATTGTCGGTTCCGCCGGCAGCGGGTTGGGCTTGATGGCATTCTTCATCGCGTTCCATGGCGCCGGATCGAAGTCGTTGAACGCTTCGAAGGCAAAGCGGCGGCGCGCGCCGGGCGGCACGCCCTGCACCATCTGCGCCGCTTCGCACAGGATGGTGCCCGAGCCGCACATGGGGTCGAACAGCGGCATGCCCGGCTTCCAGCCGGCCACGCGCAACAGGCCCGCCGCCAGGTTTTCGCGCAGCGGCGCGTCGCCCGTCTCTTCGCGCCAGCCGCGCTTGAACAGCGCTTCGCCCGACGTGTCGAGGTAGATGATGAACTGGTGGGCGTCCAGAAAGCCCACGATGCGCATGTCCGGCGTGCGCGTGTCCACCGAAGGACGCTTGTCGAACTGGTCGCGGAAGCGGTCGCAGATCGCATCCTTGATCTTGAGCGTGGTGAATTCCAGGCTTTTCAGAGGGGACTTGACGGCCGTGACGTCCACGCGGATCGTGTGGTCGTAGGTGAACCAGTCTTCCCACTGCTGCTCGAGGACCAGGTCGTAGATGTCGTTCTCGGTCTTGTACCCGGTGACGGCCATGCGCATCAGCACGCGCGACGCGATGCGCGAGTGCAGGTTGATGCGGTACGCGTCCAGCAGGTCGCCGGAGCAGTGCACGCCGCCGGGCACCTGATTGTGCACCTTCATGGTGGTGCTTTGCTGGGCGATTTCGCCCAGTTCTTCGGCCAGCGCCGCTTCCATGCCGCGCGGGCATGGGCAAAAGTATGATGCCATTTCAGGGGTACCTTTTATCCGTTAGTAATCCGGGACTCGCCAAACCTACTGCGCGTCACGCTATCGCCTTTGCGTTGCTCAGCGTACCTCCGTACGCTTGCGCTACTCAAGACGATAACGAGCCGCTCGCTACGGTTTTTCGAGTCCCGGGGTGATTGATCAGAAGGGTTTGACCACCACAAGTATGATAATTGCCAGCAGCAGGAACACCGGCACTTCGTTAAACACGCGGAACCATTTATGGCTGCGCGTATTGACGCCCTTCTCGAATTTTTTCAGGATGCCGCCGCACGCATGGTGGTAGCCGACGATGAGCACCACGAACAGCAGCTTGGCGTGCATGAAGCCCGGCATGTGGGCGCCATACAACATGTACACCAGGATCGCGCCGAACACGATGGCCAGCACCGAGATCCACATCGAAAAGCGATACAGCTTGCGCGCCATGATCAGCAGCCGTTCGGTGACGGCGGTGTTGGTTTCCATGGCCAGGTTGACGAAAATGCGGGGCAAATAAAACACGCCCGCCATCCAGGCGATGACGAAAAAGATGTGCAGCGATTTAATCCAGAGCATGGCGATCCTTGTGGGTTTTATTGGCGAATTTCGCCGTGGCCGAACACGACGTATTTCAGTGACGTCAGGCCCTCGAGCCCCACCGGGCCGCGCGCATGCAGCTTGTCGTTGGAGATGCCGATTTCGGCGCCGAGGCCATATTCGAAGCCGTCGGCAAAGCGGGTGGACGCGTTGATCATCACGGACGCCGAATCGACTTCGCGGATAAACCGCATGCCGGCGCTGTAGTCCTCGGTGACGATCGATTCCGTGTGCTTGGACGAGTAGCGGTTGATGTGCTCCATGGCGTCGTCGATGCCGTCGACGATTTTCACCGCCAAAATCGCGGCCAGGTACTCGGTGGACCAGTCTTCCTCGGTGGCTGCCGTCAAATGCGGATAGCCGGCCAGGATCGCCTGCGCTTCGGCGTCCGCGCGCAGCTCGACCTGCTTGGTCGCATACAGCCTGGCCAGCTCCGGCAGCACCTTGGCCGCGATGGGGCGTGATACCAGCAGCGTTTCCATGGTGTTGCAGGTGCCGTAGCGGTGGCACTTGGCGTTGAAGCCGATATCGACGGCTTTTTTCAGGTCGGCTTTATCGTCGATGTACACGTGGCAGATGCCGTCGAGGTGCTTGATCATCGGTACCGTGGCTTCTTCCATCAGGCGCGCGATCAGGCTCTTGCCGCCGCGCGGCACGATCACGTCCACGTACTGCGGCATGGTGATCAGGGCGCCGACGGCCGCGCGGTCGGTGGTGTCCACGACCTGCACGCCGTTCTCCGGCAGCCCGGCGCCCAGCAGGCCTTCCTTGACCAGTTGCGCCAGCGCGCGGTCGCAGTGGATCGCCTCGGAGCCGCCGCGCAGGATGGTGGCGTTGCCGCTCTTGATGCACAGGCCTGCCGCGTCCACCGTCACATTCGGACGCGACTCGTAGATGATGCCGATCACGCCCAGCGGCACGCGCATCTGCCCCACCTGGATGCCGCTGGGGCGGAATTTCAGGCCGCTGATTTCGCCGATCGGGTCGGGCAGCGCGACGATCTGGCGCAGGCCTTCGACCATGGTGGCAATCGCCTTGTCGGACAGCGCCAGGCGGTCGAGCATGGCCGGCGCCAGGCCGTTGGCGGCGGCAGCGTCCATGTCGAGCCGGTTGGCGGCGCGCAGGGCGTCGGCATCGCGCTCGATGTAGTCGGCAATCAGCGTGAGCGCGCGGTTGCGGGTGGCGCTGTCGGCACGGGCCATGGCACGGGATGCTTCACGCGCCTGCTGGCCCAGTTGTTCCATGTAGTGTTTGATGTCCATTATCGTCTCAATTTGCCGTCGGCTTGGGGTCCGTTATCCCCGCGCAGGCGGGGATGATGGCTCCGCAGCCGTCAATTAGATCACCCGCGCGCGACCTTCAACCCCAGCTGCAGCATCGCATCCCACGCGTCGCCGCTATAGGTCTTGGCGCGCAGGCCCTTGATCATCTTGTCCACCTGCGCGGCGTCCTTCATGGCCGCCTCCAGCGTGGCCAGTGAAATGCGCCGCAGCGCGGGGTCCATCATGCGCTCTTTCGGGCCCCAGATGCGGTGCTCCTTGAGCAGCGCGCCCAGCGGCCGTCCTTGCGCCATGCCGGCCTTGAGCTTGAGCAGCGTGCGGATTTCTTCCGACACGGCCCACAGCACCAGCGGCAGCGCCTCGCCCTCGCCTTTCAAGCCTTCGAGCATGCGCACCAGCCGCGCCGGGTCGCCCGACAGCATCGCTTCGCTCAGCTTGAACACGTCGTAGCGCGCCACGTTCAGCACGGCGTCGTGCACCTGTTCGTAGGTCAGCTTGCCCGGTTCGTGCAGCAGGGCCAGTTTCTGGATTTCCTGGTGGGCCGCCAGCAGATTGCCCTCCACGCGGTCGGCGATGAAGTCGATGCTGGGCCGGTCCGCGCCCTGCCCTTGCGCGGCCAGGCGCTGGCCGATCCAGTTGGGCAGCTGCGCCCGTTCGATCTGCGGGATGTCGATATACACCGCCGCCTGTTGCAACGCACCCACCCACGCCGCCTTCTGGGTTTGCCAGTCCAGCTTGGGGAGCGTGATCAAGGTCAGGTTGTCCGGGCTCAGGTCCTTCACGTACGCCTGCAGCGCCGCGCCGCCATCCTTGCCCGGCTTGCCGGTGGGGATGCGCAGTTCGATCAGTTTTTTATCGCCGAACAGCGACAGCGCCTGGTTCGCTGCCAGCAGCTCGCCCCACTTGAAGCTGCGCTCCACCGTCAGCACGTCGCGCTCGGAATACCCTTGCGCGCGCGCCGCGCGGCGGATCTTGTCGGCCGCTTCCAGCGCCAATAAATGCTCGTCGCTGGTGATCACGTACAGCTGCGACAGCGACTTGGTGAGATGGCCGTCCAGCGCGTCCAGGCGCAATTGCATCGTGCCGCCGCCTTACAGGATCGGCACGGCGGGCGCGGCCGACGGGTCCTGCGGCGCCGGGCCCGGTGGCGGCACCGACATGCGCGTGGTTTTCACGGCCGCCAGGCGGCGCATCATCTGCTGCACCAGGTCGGTTTGCATGTCCTTGTACAGCAGCGCCTCTTCCTGCTCCTTGGCCAGCAGCTGGGTCTCGTTGAAGTCGATCGGACGGCTGAGCGAAATCGTCGTCGGTCCCAGCAGCTCGGCGCCCTGGCGGTTCAGCACGCGGAACACGATGGTGTATTGCAGCATGTACTGGCGTACGCGGCCATTGCTGTTCAGCGACAGGATGGTCTTGGACCTGGTGGTCTCGGGGTTGGACAACACCTCGACCACGCCGTCCGCTTCCTTGGCCGTATCGACCACGGTGGTGCTGCCGTTGACGCGGATGTTGCGCTTCAAGTCGATGGCCAGCGGCGACGAATCCGGCAGTCCGATGTACATGGTCGGGAACGGCAGCGTGTAATGGCCGCCGTCGCCGCGCAGGTGGAAGCCGCAGGCCGACAGCGAGGTTGCCATCACCGTTGCCAGCAGCATTGCTGCGCCAGCTGCGCGGCCGCGTCGGAACAATCCGGAAGTAGTCGTCATAGGGTTCTCTTTACGCTCTTACACCACGATGTTGATCAGCTTGCCCGGCACGACGATGATTTTCTTCGGCGTGCCTTCGATGAACTTCTGCACCGCCTCGTTGGCCAGCGCCAGCGCCTCGATGCTGGCCTTGTCGGCGCCCTTGGCCACGACCACGCTGCCGCGCAGCTTGCCGTTCACCTGGATCATCATCTCGATCTCGGACTGCTCGAGCGCAGCCGGGTCCACTTGCGGCCATGGCGCGTTGAGGATGTCGCCGTGGGTTTTACCATAGCCGAGTTCGCTCCACAGCACGTGGGTGATGTGCGGCGCGACCGGGTTCAGCAGGCGCAGGAAGATCGCATAGCCTTCGGCCAGCACGGCCGCTTCCACGTCCTTCGCCGCTTCAATCGTGTTGAGCATCTTCATGCAGGCCGACACCACGGTGTTGTACTGGATGCGCTTGATGTCGTAGTCGGCCTGCTGCAGCAGCTTGTGCAGTTCGCGGCGCAGGATTTTGCCGGCGTCGGTGGTGGCGGTTGCCGTCAATGGCGCACCGGCAGCCTTGATCGCCGCCTGCTGCGCGACACCGAATGCCCACACGCGGCGCAGGAAGCGGTTGGCGCCTTCCACGCCGCTGCCCGACCATTCCAACGTCTGCTCCGGTGGCGAGGCGAACATGGTGAACAGGCGCGCGGTGTCGGCGCCGTATTGTTCGATCTGCGCTTGCGGGTCGATGCCGTTGTTTTTCGACTTCGACATTTTTTCCGTGCCACCGATGTGGACCGGCTGCTGGTCGTCGCGCAGGATCGCCGCTTGAGGGCGCCCCTTGTCGTCCACGGTCAGATCGACGTCGGCCGGGTTGTACCAGGTTTTCTTGCCGGCCGCGTCTTCGCGGTAATAGGTTTCGTTGAGCACCATGCCTTGCGTGAGCAGGTTGGTAAACGGCTCGTCGAACTTCACCAGGCCGAAGTCGCGCATGACCTTGGTCCAGAAGCGCGCATACAGCAGGTGCAGCACGGCGTGCTCGATGCCGCCGATGTACTGGTCCATCGGCATCCAGTAATCGTTGCGCTCGTCGACCATGCTGTTGGCGCCCGGCGACGTATAGCGCATGTAGTACCACGACGAATCGACGAACGTGTCCATGGTGTCGGTTTCGCGGCGCGCTGGCTTGCCGCACTGCGGGCAGTCACACTTGAGGAAGGCTTCGTACTTGTTGAGCGGGTTGCCGCTGCCGTCCGGCACGCAGTCTTCCGGCAGCACGACCGGCAAGTCTTTTTCCGGCACGGGCACCGAACCGCAGTCCGGGCAGTTGATCATTGGGATCGGCGTGCCCCAGTAGCGCTGGCGCGAAATACCCCAGTCGCGCAGGCGGAACGTGATTTTCTTTTCGCCCAGGCCCAGGGCGGCCATGTCGGCCGCGACCGCTTCCACGGCGTCGGCGTAGTGCAGGCCGTCGTACTTGCCCGAGTTGGTGACGATGGAAATCGTCTTGTCGCCGTACCATTCCTGCCAGGCGGCGTCCGAGAACGCCTGGCCGTCGGCGCGGATCACCTGCTTGATGGCCAGGTTGTATTTTTTGGCGAACGCGAAATCGCGCTCGTCGTGCGCGGGCACGCCCATCACGGCGCCGTCGCCGTAGGTCATCAAGACATAGTTACCGACCCACACTTCGACCTGTTCGCCGGTGAGCGGATGGGTGACGAACAGGCCGGTGGGCATGCCCTTCTTTTCCATCGTGGCCATGTCGGCTTCGATCACGGAACCGAGCTTGCACTCGGCGTTGAAGGCAGCCAGCTCCGGGTTGTTCTGGGCGGCGTGCACGGCCAGCGGGTGCTCGGCCGCGACGGCGCAGAAGGTCACGCCCATCACGGTGTCCGGGCGGGTGGTGAACACGTACAGCTTGCCGTCGCCGATCAGGGCGCCGTCGGCGTCGGTGATCTGGTGCGGGAAGGCGAAGCGCACGCCGGTCGATTTGCCGATCCAGTTGGCTTGCATGATGCGCACGCGCTCGGGCCAGCCCGGCAGCTTGTCGTCGACATAGCCGAGCAGTTCGTCCGCGTAGTCGGTGATGCGCGCGTAGTACATCGGGATTTCGCGTTTTTCAATCGCGGCGCCCGAGCGCCAGCCCTTGCCGTCGATGACCTGCTCGTTGGCCAGCACGGTCTGGTCGATCGGGTCCCAGTTCACGGTACCGGTCTTTTTGTAGATGATGCCTTTTTCCAGCATCTTGAGGAACATCCACTGGTTCCACTTGTAGTACTCGGGCTTGCACGCGGTCATTTCGCGCGACCAGTCAATCGCCAGGCCCATCAGCTCCATCTGCGAACGCATGTGGGCGATGTTGGAATACGTCCATTGCGCCGGCGGCACGTTGTTGGCCATGGCCGCATTTTCCGCCGGCATGCCGAACGCATCCCAGCCCATCGGCATCAGCACGTTGTAGCCGTTCATGCGCAGGTAGCGGTACATCACGTCGTTGATCGTATAGTTGCGCACGTGACCCATGTGCAGCTTGCCCGATGGGTAAGGCAGCATCGAACAGGCGTAATACTTACCCTTGGGGAAACGCGGGTCGTGCTCGACCGCCTTGTAGGCGTCGATGGCTTTCCAGTGGGATTGCGCTGCGGTTTCTACGTCGGCGTGACTATATTTATCTTGCATGATGGTGTGCGGCCAGAGTTGACTATGAACCGGCCATTATACCGTTTGAAACGCCGGGATTGCCCACAATGCCCCAGATTGACTGATGGCCGGCCCTTATGCCCTCTGCGCAAACGCCGCCCGCGCCCGCATGATTTCCGCATGGTGGGTTTCGGCCCAGATCCAGACGCCGCAAAACGCCGCGCTCAGGCTGTCGCCCAGCGGCGTGAGGGTATAGTCGACATGGGGCGGTATCACCGGATGCACGGTGCGGCTGACGAGGCCGTCGCGCTCCATCTGGCGCACGGTCTGGGTCAGCATTTTCTGGCTGATGCCGGGCACGGCCTTGCGCAACTGGGTGTAGCGCAGCGTGCCGCCCGCCTGCAGCGCTTCGAGGACCAGCATGGTCCAGCGGTCGGCCACCTGGCCGATGATGTCCTGCACCAGCGCTTCGATCACGGGGTCGAGCTGGTCCGGGATCGGCTCGTGCCGGCGCATTTCGATCAGCATATCGGGTTCGGCTTTACGCATGGTACACCTGCACTCTCTTTTGGGTATGTATAAATCTTTTGGGTGCCTACTTTATCATCGCGCCCGTCCTTTGTACACTGGCTGCACATCCACAGGAGGACTGACCATGAAATCGACAGCAAACACCATCTTGATCACCGGCGGCGGCAGCGGCATCGGCGAGGCGCTCGCCCATCGCCTGCACGACCTGGGCAATACCGTCATCATTGCCGGCCGTCGCCTCGACGTGCTGCAACAAGCGGCTGCCGGCCGCGCCAACATCGTGCCGGTGCAGTTCGACGCCGACGACGCGGAATCGGTCGACGCCTTTGCGCGCCAGGTCGTGGCCGACCATCCCGCGCTCAACGTCCTGATCAACAACGCCGGCATCATGCGCTTTGAAGATGTGAGCGCCCGGCGCGACCTGGCCGACGCCGAAGCGACCATTACCACCAACCTGCTGGGACCGATCCGCCTGATCAACGCGCTGACCGACCACCTGCGCCAGCAGGCCGACGCCGCCATCATCAACACCACGTCCGGCCTGGCGTTCGTGCCGCTGCTGACCACGCCGACCTACAACGCCACCAAGGCGGCGCTGCACTCGTACACGGTGTCGCTGCGCGAAGTGCTGAAAGGGTCGGTGGAAGTGATCGAGCTGGCGCCGCCGGCCGTGCAGACCGACCTGACGCCGGGCCAGGCCACGCGCGAAGGCTATCTGCCGCTGGCCGACTATATCGACGAAGTGATGATCCTGCTGACGGCCACCCCCACGCCGGCCGAAGTGCTGGTCCAGCGCGTGCTGTTCCTGCGCAACGCGGAAAAGGAAAACCGTTACGAGCAGACCCTGGCCACGCTGAACAGCCACTAAAAACAAAGGTCACGGTGGACGGTCTGCAGTCGCTTTTTTATGACAAGATGATGTTTTTAATATCAATCTGGAGACACTCATGATCAAGGGACTGCGCACGGTGGTGTACCCGGTGGCCGACCTGGCCGCCGCCCGCGACTGGTACGCGAAAGCGTTCGAGTCGGCGCCCTATTTCGACCAGCCGTTCTATGTCGGCTTTGCCGTCGGCGGCTTTGAATTGGGCCTGGTACCGGCGGAAAAATTCACCGCGGCCAAGGCCGGCAGCATGGTGTACTGGGGCGTCGATGACATCGCGGCGGAAACCGACCGGCTGGTCGCGCTCGGCGCTACGGTCGAAGGCGCCATCGAGGAAGTGGGCGAAGGCATCCAGACGGTGGAACTGGCCGACCCGTTCGGCAATTTGCTGTGCCTGATTTTCAACCCGCACTTCGACCTGGCCGCCGTTCGCTGAGACTGATGGCCGCTGTTTGTGGCAAACTACGCCCCTTTGCCCTACGAAAGAGGTCGTCATGTCCCGCCGCAACGCCAATCTGATCAAGTCGCCCGAACAAATCGTCCTGGCGCGCGTCGCCGCCCAGCTGGCGGCCGACGTGCTGACCATGATCGGGCCGCACATCAAACCGGGCGTGACCACGGCCTACCTCGACCAGCTGTGCAACGACTACATCGTCAACGTGCAGAAGGTCACGCCGGCCAACGTCGGCTACGGCGGCTTCCCCGCAACCGTGTGCAGCTCGATCAACCACGTGGTGTGCCACGGCATTCCGTCCGAGACGGAGGTGCTCAAGGATGGCGACATCATCAACATCGACGTGGCCGTCATCAAGGATGGCTGGCATGGCGACACCAGCCGCATGTACTACGTGGGCGAGCCGTCGAAGGCGGCGCGCAAGCTGGTGGAAACCACGTATGCCGCCATGTGGGCCGGCATCCGCGCCGTGAAACCGCGCGCCACGCTCGGTGACGTGGGCTTTGCAATCCAGACCGTGGCGGAAAAAGCAGGTTTTAGCGTCGTGCTCGATTACTGCGGCCACGGCATCGGCATGACGTACCACGAAGATCCGCAAGTGACCCACTACGGCCGTCCGGGCCAGGGCCTGGTGTTAAAACCGGGCATGCTGTTTACCATCGAGCCGATGATCAACGCCGGCCGCGCAGCGACCCGCGAACTCGACGACGGCTGGACCGTGGAGACGCGCGACAAATCGCTGTCGGCCCAGTGGGAACACATGGTGACGGTCACGGAAACCGGTTTCGAGGTGCTGACGCTGGCGCCGGGCGAAACGGGCGCCAAGGGCGATATCCCTATCGTGGGCTGATTATTTCAGCGTCAGCTTGAGCGCCGGCTTTTCGCCGTAATCGTCGTAGCGGTCGTTGATGCCCGCCACGCAATAGCTGACTTCTTCCAGCAAGTCCGGCGCAGCGGCGGTCAACGCGGCAGCGTCGGTGATGACGATCTCCAGCACCTCGTTCGGCTTGAGCCTGAATTTGCTCATATTGTCGTCGTCGCGCAAATAGCTGAGGCAATCGACCCAGGCATCCATGGTGTTGCCGTAGCTGTCGGGGAAACCGAGCGCGAGCTTGCAGGCCGCGTGAAAACTTGCCGCATCGGTGATCGCGGCGCCGTTCAGTTGTGCGCTTGCCATGATTATCTCTCTACTTTTCCGGGATCGGTAACGAAACCCAATTTGGTTAATCCGTGCGTTTGCGCCGCGGCCATGACCTGCGCCACGATTTCGTAGCGGGTATCCTTGTCGGCGCGCAGTTGCAGCTCGGGCTGCACCGGCAGCCTGGCCGCTTCCGCCAGGCGCTGTGCCAGCACCTTGGGCGCCACTGCCTCATTATTCCAGAATACCTGGCCTCGGGCGTCGATCGCCACCGTGACGGTGGCCGCTGGCGCTGGCGGGCCGGCCGGCGCCTGCGCCTTGGGCAGCTCCAGCTGGACCGAACTGGTGAACACGGGCGCGCCCAGGATAAAAATCACCAGCAGCACCAGCATCACGTCCACCATCGGCGTGACGTTGATGTCGGCCATCGGGGCCGGCCGGCGGTGGTGGTTGAAGGCGCCAAAGCTCATCGCAGCCTCGTCATTTTTGGGTCAGATACGCGTGCAGGTCGTGGGCAAATGCGTCCAGCTCGGCCAGCGTGAGCCGGTTGATGCGGTTGAAGCCGTTGTATGCAAGCACGGCGGGAATGGCCACCGTCAGGCCCACGGCCGTCATCACCAGCGCCTCGCCCACCGGGCCGGCGACCTTGTCGATCTGCATGGCGCCGCTGGCCGCCACGTTGGCCAGCGCATGGTAAATTCCCCACACCGTCCCCAGCAGTCCGACAAACGGCGCCGTGGCGCCAATCGACGCCAGCACGGTCAGGCCGCCTTCCAGGCGGTTGGTGGAACGCTGGATCGCTGCGCGCAGCACGCGCGTGGTTTGCGCCGCGCGGTCCATCTCGCCACCGAGGGTGGGATGGGCAGGCACGACCAGTTGCGCCGCGCCCTGCTGCGCCAATGGCAGGAAGATTTTTTCGGGATCGGCCAGGGCCAGGGTGGCCACGCCGTCGGCCATGGTGGGCGCATCCCAGAACGCCTGCACGGCGGGACTGCTGCGGCGGATGCGCACGGCGCTGTAGATCTTGGCCAGGATGAAAAACCAGCTGACCAGGGACATTGCCAGCAGCGCAAACGCTACCGCGTGGCTGACACCGTCGGCCTGTTCCCAGAAATGGGACAGCGTGAAAGCAGGCAGCGGGGCGGCCACGGCAGTGCTCAGCCGTTCAGGTTGAGCACGTCGTACATGTCGAACAGGCCGGTGGGCTTGTCGGCCAGGAAGCGACAGGCGCGCAGCGCGCCGTGGGCATAGGTCACGCGGCTGCTGGACTTGTGGCTGATCTCGATGCGCTCGCCGATGCCGGCAAACAGCACGGTGTGGTCGCCCACGATGTCGCCGCCACGAATGGTGGCAAAACCGATCGACGACGGGTCGCGCTCGCCGGTCACGCCTTCGCGTGCATACACGGCGCAGTCTTTCAGATCGCGGCCCAGGGCGTCGGCAATCACCTCGCCCATTTTGAGGGCGGTGCCGGACGGCGCATCCACCTTGAAACGGTGATGGGCTTCCACCACTTCGATGTCGTAGCCGGTGGCCAGCGCCTTGGCGGCCTGTTCAAGCAGCTTCATGGTGACGTTGACGCCCACGCTGAAGTTGGGCGAGAACACGATGGCGGTCTTTTCGGCAGCGGCGGCAATGGCCGCCTTGCCGGCCGCGTCGAAACCGGTGGTGCCGATCACCAGCTTGATGCCGTGCTCGGCGCAATACGCCAGGTGTTCCAGCGTGCCTTCGGGACGGGTGAAGTCGATCAGGTACTGGGCGCCGGCCAGGCCGCGGGCCAGGTCGGATTCGACGATCACGCCGGCCGGCTGGCCGAGGAAAGCCGCGGCATCGTCGCCGACGCCGGGGGCGCCCGCGTGGTTCAAGGCGCCGGCCAGGCGGGCGTCGTCGGCCTGCTGCACGGTTTCGATCAGGATGCGGCCCATGCGGCCGCCGGCGCCGGCAACGGCGATATTCATCACGGTCATGCGGACGTCCCCGTTATTTCGTTTCGTTGGTCACGCCCACGCCCACCGGCGCGGCATTGGCCTTGTCGCTGCCGGCCGGCAGCGGCGCTGTGGTGGGAGCAGGTTTGGCGTCGGGCGCATCCTGGTTCTTTTTCAGCTTGGGCGCGGGACCGGCGATGCGGGCAATGTATTCTTTTTCGGTCGGCAGGTTGCCGCCTTCCCAGCGGCTGACCTTGCCGTCGTTGTCGAAGAACACGATCACGCGGCTGGTGGTGATTTCGCCGCTGCCCTTGGCCATGCGGAACGCGTAGTCCCAGCGGTTGGCGTGGAACGGATCGGCCAGCAGCGCGGTGCCGAAGATGAAGCGCACCTGGTCGCGCGTCATGCCGACTTTTAATTGCGCCAGCATTTCTTCCGACACAAAGTTACCCTGCTGAATGTCGGGGCGATACGGCGAAAAGAACCACATGAAGCGTTGCAGCTTGGTGATGGTGGTGGTCTGTGCGCCCTTGTTGGCGTCCAGCGTCGGCGCGGTGTCCTGTACCTGGTTCGACCGTTCGCCCAGCGTGGTTTTGCTGGCGCAGCCGCCCAGCGCCAGCGCCATGGCCACACATGCGGTGGCGGCGGCGAGCTTGGGTAGCGTGGGTCGATAGCCGTGCAACAACGACTGCGATAAAGCCTGGGTGACGCGCATAAATGTCCTCAATCTGGTCAAGCGGGAATGCCGAAAAAACGCTATATCATAAAGCACAATCACGAGCGCAAGGGCAAGACCGGGTACAACACCGTGTCGCCCTGCCCGCGCCGGCCGCAAAGTGACAGCATTATCCAGTAAAACCGCCCTTATGTCCTTGTTTTGCAAGGCGCAAGTGTAAAAGATTGCAAATGCCGGGAAAACCCCAGGGCGCCAAGATAATGCGGTGCGGCGCGGAGTGCGTTAAACTGTGGGCTAGCTAATCGCCAACCAGAATAAGAGTGACCATCATGGGAAATAATCCAACCGATCTGAAGGCCAGCGGCCTGAAAGCCACGCTGCCTCGCCTTAAAATCCTGGACATCTTCCAGAACAGCGACGTGCGTCACCTGACGGCCGAGGATGTCTACAAGATCCTGTTGGCAGACAATATGGACGTGGGCCTGGCCACCGTCTACCGCGTGCTGACCCAGTTCGAACAGGCCGGCCTGCTCAACCGTAACCATTTCGAGACGGGCAAGGCCATCTTCGAGCTCAACGCCGGTTCGCACCATGACCACCTGGTGTGCCTCGACTGCGGTCGGGTCGAAGAGTTTTTCGACGAAGCGATCGAAGACCGCCAGAACGCGATTGCCAAGGAGCGCGGCTTTAATATTGCCGAACACGCCCTGGCCATCTACGGCAATTGCACCAAGGTTGCCTGTCCTCACCGTCCGTCGTAACCGGTAACAACGCCCCCCCGGGCGACAGTCCCACGCGCTAGGTATGACTGAGCGCGTTCGATAGCAGCTTGGCCGTGATATCGACGATCGGGATCACCCGCTCGTAGGCCATGCGGGTGGGGCCGATCACCCCCAGCGTGCCGACGATCTTGCCGTTGGCCGTGTAGGGCGCCGTCACCACGCTCATCTCGTCCATCGGCACCAGGCTGGACTCCCCGCCGATATAAATCTGCACGCCGCTGGCCTTGCTCGACACGTCCAGCAGCTGCAGCAATCCCGTCTTTTGCTCGAACATGTCGAACATCTGGCGCAGCGACGTCATGTTGGACGACAGGTCGCTGACCGACAGCAGGTTGCGCTCGCCGGCGATCACCATGTCGTCGGAATCGTCCGCCATCGCTTCGCTGCCCGCCTCCACCGCCACCTGCATCAGCCGGCCCATGTCGTCGCGCAACTGGCGCACCTCGCCCTGCAGGCGCGCGTGCACCACGTCGAACGACAGGCCGCCGTAATTCTGGTTGATGTAATTGGCCGACTGCACCAGCTGCGCCGGGCTGTAGTCGACATCGGTGAGCAGCAGGCGGTTCTGGACGTCGCCGGTGGGGCCGACGATCACCAGTAAAATCCGTTTTTCGCCCAGCCGTAAAAATTCGATCTGCTGGAATACCGATTCGCGGCGCGGACTGAGCACCACGCCCGCGAACTGCGACAGCGACGACAGCATCTGCGCCGCGTTGGCGATCATTTTTTGCGGTTGCGGCGCCTGCAGGCGCATGCGCGACTCCACCGAGTGCTCGTCGAACGTGTGCACGGTGAGCAGGGTGTCGACAAAGATGCGGTAGCCGCGCGGCGTGGGCACGCGGCCGGCCGACGTGTGCGGGCTGGCCACATAGCCCAGCTCTTCCAGGTCGGCCATGATGTTGCGGATGGTGGCCGGGGACAGGTCGAGGCCGGAAATCTTGGACAGGGCGCGCGAGCCGACCGGCTGGCCGTCCGCGATATAGCGTTCCACCAGGGCTTTGAGCAAGGTTTGGGCGCGTGTGTCGAGTTGCATGCTGGTTATCTTCTGTTACCGTGGGTTGTACCCTGTCTATTATGCACGCTCCCCAACGGGAAGTGGCGTCATTGCTGCATCTGCGCCCTGATCCACACCAGAAGCTCGTCGAAACTTGCACAGATGGCGTCCGGCATAATGCCGGCGTCCAGGTGGGCGGTGCTGCCGGTGCGGTTCATCCACACCGCGCGCATCCCCACCGCTTGCGCGCCCTGCACGTCGAGCCGCAGATCGTCGCCCACGTAAATGGCCTGTTCCGGCGCCACGCCCATTGCCGCGCAGGCGGCCAGGAAAATCGACGGATCGGGCTTGGCGACGCCAAAGCTGTGCGACGCCAGCGCCACTTCAAAATGGTGGTGCAGGCCGATGACTTCAAGGTCCGCATTGCCGTTGGTGATCACGCCCAGGCGCAGCAGCGTGCGCAGCTCGGCCAGCGCCGGCAGCACGTCGTCGAACACGGTCACGGTATTGCGCAGGGTGTGGAAATGGGCCATGGCGCCGTCGATGTGGACGGTGTCGGCGCCGGTTTCGTCAAACACGGCCTCGAGCGCGGCGCGGCGCAGCCGGTACAGGTCGGACACCAGCTCGGGCTGGCGCTCGAGCAGCGCCATGCGCAGCGCCCGCAGTTGCTCGACCGTATATTTGGCCGTGACGGCCGGCGTGCGCTCGGCCAGCCAGGCATGCCAGCCCTGTTCGGCCGCCGCGATCACGGGGCCGATCGGCCACAGGGTATCGTCGAGGTCGAACAACAGGGCTTGCGGGCGGGATGTGGTCATGGTGGCATCGCTATCGAGGGTGGAAGCTGCCATTGTCGCACCGATTGGCGCCCGGCTCCGGCCTGCGGTGCGGCATGGCGGCGGTCCGGCACTAACACGCTGTTACATCCATAGCCACGACCGCTGTTACCAAATGCACTAAAATACGGGTCATTCCGTGTAAGATGCGGCACCCGCGCGTGCTGCCGGCCCTATTCGTTTTGGAGAAAGATGTTATGAAAAGTGTGTATCTGCGTTCGGGCCTGGCCCTGCTGTGCGGCGCCATCCTGAGCGCCTGCGGCGGCAGCGACGGCAGCCTGCAATTGTCCGGCAGCATCTCGGGTCTGAATGCCGACGGCCTGGAGCTGAAAAATACGGGCAATGGCGAAGTGTTGCCGATCACCCAGGGCTCGACCACGAACCCGACCACGTCGTACACGGCCTTTTCGTTTCCAAAACTGGTCTCGGTCGACGAGTACTTCAACGTGACGGTCACCAAGAATCCCGACTACGCCGTCTGCACGCCATCGGCCAACGAAGGCAAGGCCAACGTCTACAACGCCTACTATGTGGTCATTACCTGCGTGGCGAACCAACGCAAACTGGGCGGCTCGGTGTCCGGTCTGACCACGGACGGCCTGGTGCTGGCCAACGGCTCGGAAACGGTGAACGTGCCGAAAGCCGCCACCAGTCCGACCACGTTTGTCTTCCCCAGAACTGTCGGCCAGAAATCGAGCTTCGGCATCAATGTGCTGCAACAGCCTGCTGGCCAGCAATGCACGGTGACCAAAGGCGCCACCGGCACCATCGGTAACGCAGACATGCTCGACGCCATCGAGGTCAAGTGTGTTTAACGTCACGCCGCCGCAGTCCTCAGCCGCTACAGCTTAGTTACAGCCTCATATCCGGAGAAACCCATGAAATTTTCGTACGCAGGCGCGCTGGTCGCGCTGACCCTGGCCAGCTTGCTCACCGCGTGTGGCGGCAAGGCGCAATACACGGTGCAAGGCACGGTGTCGGGCCTGACCGTCGACGGCCTCCAAATCAAGAACGGCAACGATACCCTGACCGTTGCGCAAGGCGCCACGTCGTTCGCCTTTCCTACCCAGATCGACTACGGCGCCGAGTACAACATCTCGGTGGTCAAGAACCCGGACTATTTCAACTGCGCGGTCACTGCAGGCAGCGGTACGGCAGGTTACACGATCGCCATTGGCGCTGCAGTGACCTGCACGCCGATTTCGTACAGCGTGGGCGGCACGTACTCGGGCCTGGTCTCGGTGGAAAACACCACCGTCAACGGCGTCACCAGCCCGGTCGCCAACACGGTTACCCTGATCAACGGCAGCGGCGCCTCGGTCACGCTCAGCAGCGGTACGGCGACTTCCGGTAATTTCACTGTAGCAAGCCTGAACAACGGCGGCATCTACAGCATCAGCATCCTGACCCAGCCTAAAAACCTGACCTGCTCGCTCACCAACGGCAACGGCGTGGTGCGCGGCGCCAACGTCAGCAATATGGCCCTCACCTGCGTCCCGTCCACCTGAGCACGGACTTTGGCATCGCCCTCCGGGCGGTGCCGGAGTGGAAGAGACCAACATTCACAATCATGATGTTGGATATGTGAAAAATAAAGTGGCGTGATATGCGGCGACGCAGCATACTGCACTTGTCTCCTCCACTTCTTGCAAAGGAATTGGATTTAGCCCACTCACCGAGTGGGCTTTTTTTTGCCGCTATTTTCTCAGACGGGTTTCAGCAGATTGGCCAGCGCCACATACTGGGCCAGGCCCACCATTTCCGGACGATGGGTGGGATCGATGCCGGCAGCCACGATCTGCTCTTCCGTGAACATGCCGGCCAGGCAGTTGCGGATCACCTTGCGGCGTTGCGAAAACGCCTTTTGCACCACCGCTTCCAGGGTTTCGGCGTCGCACGGCAATTGCTCGGCAACGGGGATCATGCGCACGATGGCCGAATCGACCTTCGGCGGCGGATCGAACGCTTCCGGCGGCACCACGAACAGCAGCTGCATGTCATAGCGCCACTGCAGCATCACCGACAGGCGGCCGTAGGTCTTGCTGCCCGGCTCGGCCACCATGCGCTCCACCACTTCTTTTTGCAGCATGAAATGCTGGTCCTGCACCTGGCTGGCAAACGTCGCCAGGTGGAACAACAGCGGGCTGGAGATGTTGTAAGGCAGGTTGCCGACAATGCGCAGCTTTTGTCCTGCGGGTACCGGGATCGAACCGAAGTCGAACTTCAGGGCGTCGCCGGCGTGGATGGTCAGCCGCTCGCGCGGAAAATCCTTTTCCAGGCGGGCGACCAGGTCGCGGTCCAGCTCCACCACGTGCATGTGCTTGAGCGTGCGCAGCAAACCCTTGGTCATCGCGGCCAGGCCGGGGCCGATCTCGACCATCGTGTCGCCATCGACCGGGCCGATGGCGGACGTGATGTCGTCGAGGACGTATTTATCGTGTAAAAAATTCTGGCCAAAGCGTTTGCGGGCGACGTGTTTCATGGTTTTATCTTTATTTCAGGGTGTAAGTACGGGCAGCATCGGCCATGCCGACGGCAGCGCTGATCGCCGCGTCCATGCTGCCGCAGTCGGCCAGGCCGAGCCCTTGGCCGGCCAGGTCGAGCGCGGTGCCGTGGTCGACCGAGGTGCGGATCAGGGGCAGGCCCAGGGTGATGTTGACGCCGTGGCCGAACGTGGCGAATTTCAGCACCGGCAAGCCCTGGTCGTGGTACATGGCCAGCACGCAGTCGGCGTCCACCAGGTACTTGGCCTGGAACAGGGTGTCGGCCGGATAGGGGCCGGCCACCTGCACGCCGCGCGCGCGCGCCGCGTCCAGCGCCGGTGTGATGGTGTCGATTTCCTCGCGGCCCAGGTAGCCGCCCTCGCCCGCATGCGGGTTCAGGCCGCACACCAGGATGCGCGGCGCAGCGATGCCGAATTTGGTCTTGAGGTCGCGGTCGATGATGTCGATGATGCGCCCCAGCCCGTCCTGGCTCAAGGCGGCCGACACGTCTTTTAACGGCAGATGGGTGGTGGCCAGCGCCACCCGCAGCGGCCGCCGTTCAGGATCGATGTCGGCCGGCAGCGGGCCGGCCAGCATCATGACGACCTGGTCGGTACCGGTGCGCTCGGCAAAATACTCGGTGTGGCCGGAAAACGGCACGCCGGCATCGTTGATGGTGCTTTTTTGCAAAGGCGCCGTGACCACGGCCTCGAACCAGCCGGCCTGCACGCCTTCGATGGCGGCGTCCAGCGTGGCCAGCACGGCGCGGCCGTTTTCCGGATTGAGCTGGCCCGGCACCACGTGGGCGTCGAGCGGGACGTCGATCACGCTGAGGCGCTCGGGACCGAAGTGCGGCAGGCCGCCGTTGCGCACCGCCATCAGCGACAGCGCCGACACGCGGATCGCCGGGTCGATGGCGGCCGCCGTCATGGCCAGAAACGCGGCGTCGCCCAGCAGCACGCAGTTGACGTCGTGCCGGCGCGCCCAGGCGGCGCGCAGCGAAATCTCGGGGCCGATGCCGGCCGGCTCGCCGACCGTGACGGCAATGGCCGGCCGGCCGCGCCGGGCGGGGGTGGATGGGGAACCGGTGCTGCCGGTGTGCGCAGTATGCGCGGTGTTCGCATGTGCGCTCACGGGTGCTCCAGGTGGGGTTATTGCGGTTGCGGGGCGATCGAGCCGTCTTCGTTGCGGAACTCGACAAACGCGCGGTCGCGCACTTCGCGCTGCCAGCTGTCGGTCGCTTCCTCGAGCTTGCGGTCGCGCAGCGCCTGGCGGGCCATATTGCGCTCGCGCTCCTTGGATGCATCGTCCGATTTACGTTCCAGCACTTCGATCAGGTGCACGCCGAAGCTCGTTTCCACCGGATCGCTGATTTCGCCGATCTTGAGGGCGTTCATGGCCGATTCGAATTCCGGCATCAGGTCGCCCGGGTACAGCCAGCCCAGGTCGCCGCCCTTGCTGGCCGAGCTGTCGGTGGAGAACAGGCGCGCCAGTTCCTCGAAGGTGGCGCCCTTGTTGGCCAGGCGCTCCTTGAGTTCGGCCAGCTTGCGCTTGGCGTCGGCCGCGCTCATGGTGGGCGTGACCTTGATCAGGATGTGGCGCGCGTGGGTTTGCTGCACGGCGTCCACGGCTTGCGCATCGGCCATGCTGCGGCGGTCGACAGCCTTCAGGATGTGGAACGCGCCCACGCTCTTGATGATCGGCGTCACCTGGCCCGGCGTGAGCTTGGACAGCGCTTCGGCAAACACGGGCGGCAGCCGCTCGGGCTGGCGCCAGCCGACGGCGCCGCCTTGCAGCGCATCGCTGGCGTCGGAATACGTGGCGGCGGTCTTGGCGAAGTCGGCGCCGGTGCGCAGCTGGCGCATCACTTCCTCGGCGCGCGCGCGGCGCTGGGCAATCACCTCGGCCGTGGCGTTGTCGGGGATGCGTATCATGATCTGCGAGATGTTGATTTCGTACTGCTCGGCGGCGGCGGCTTTCTGGGCGGCCAGGTAGCTGTCCACCTCGGCGTCGGAAATCTGGATCTTGGCGTCCACCTCGTGCTCGCGCAGGCGCTGCATGATGATTTCTTCGCGGATTTCTTCGCGGAAGGAAGCGTAGGCCGTGCCCTCTTTTTCCATCTGGTTGCGCAGGTCCTGCACCGTGGCTTTTTGCGCTTCGGCGATGCGGGCAATGGCGCGGTCGAGCTGGATGTCATCGACGCGCACGCCCATTTCCTTGGCCAGTTGCAGCTGGGCGCGCTCGACGATCATGGCCTCGAGCACCTGGCGCTCCATCGTGGCCGGGTCGGGCATCGGCGCATTGCGCGCCTTCATGTTCTGCGTGACCTGGATCAGGCGGTTACTGACCTCGTTGGTCGTGATCACTTCGTCGTTGACGACGACCTTGATCGAGTCGATCACCTTGGCACTGGCCGACGCTGGCGGCAGGAAACCACCGCCCGGCGGGGTCACCGGTGCGCTGGCGGCCGGCTTG
>JBEVMD010000168.1:0-6286 GCA_040508835.1 Duganella sp.
GATCTGGATCACAACGTCGCACCACATGGTTCGGCGCAAACCCAGGAAATCATTCCAATTATCGTCGCCGCGATTATCGCCATCTCCGCAGCTACTTATTGATTGAACGGTGGCCGCCGCATGGCGGCCTGTCAGTAATTTATTTTAATACCTCATGAAACTGAAAACCCAGCTTAGTGAAAAGATTCAACGTTTGATCGATGAAAACCGTAGCGACTGGCCGGCCACCGTGCTGGCGGTGCAAGCCGAGTTTTCCGGCCTGGTGCGGGACAGTGCTACCGTTAAAGCTTTATTACTGGAACGTTTGACTGAGGTAAAAGAATACAAGGACGACAAAAGCGAATTGGTAGGCAACGATATTATTCTCGTGCGCGGCGAGGGCTTTGCAATATCCCTGCGCTACGCCGAGAGTACTGTCAATTCCAATCTTGCGACAAATTCAGACGTGTTTTTCATCGCAGCACTGGACAGACCGCTGAAATATCGCTGTTTCACCCCGGTTCAGCGTTTCGATCTGAACGTCTTCGATCCTGAGGTGCAGTTGATCGAGCAGCTGCCCGACGAGGCGCCGGCGATGTCGGTGGTGAAATTTGACGATGCACAGACCTTGTTCGAGATTTTGGTGGATCAGCCCAGCAAGATCATGAGACTGGTGCTGAGCAAGCCTCCGACTTTACAGACGACACAACTGTGGTCGTTTTCGCGGCAAACTTTGCGGCCGTTAGGTATGTCCGCGAGTCATTATCGCGATACAGCCGCGGTGCATGTATGCGAAGCATTGGCTGAAATCTCCAGCGACACCTCGGTCGCACCGCTGACGCAATTGGCCGCTGCGGCCCCATCGCATTTTGTCCGCTGGGCTGCCATCAAGGCACTGGCCAATATCGATGCGGATCTGGCCTTGCCCGTGATTGTAAGCGCGCAAGCCGATATCCATCCCCATGTACGCTCCGCCGCACTGGCTGCAGAGCAACAACTGATCTGATCGCTGCCATGGCCATTACCATAGATAAACGTAGCAAGCGCTGCATCTCTTATTCAGAATTCGCTGAGTATCTGACTGAGAATATCGATATGACAGATGACAATTCTGTACTCGAAGCAGCGGAAAGTTTAAGTGCTTTTGGCAATAACAAGGAATTTGCCCTGGAGTTGCTGAACAAGGAAGTGGCGCAGGCTGCATTGGCAGGACAAACCGCCTTTGTGTCGCATCATTCCCTGATTGTAGGGCGGGGAGTGAGCAAGCGTGGAGGACGCGGCTTTGCAGTGCGGATGAATTTTTGGCCTACGTTGGCAGAAACTTCCCTGCTCAAATCGCACCGCAGCAATGTCGAACATACGTATTCCTATTCCTATCCGCATGATCACAATTTCACGTTGCTGACAACCGGTATTCATGGCCCAGGCTACGAGACGGAACTCTATGAGCGGCCTATTGATCGCCCGCTGATACCGGGAGAAAAAGCGGGGCTGAAATTCCTTGAAAAGACCCGACTTTCGGAGGGACGGGTAATTTTCTTCAGAAAATCCCAGGATGTACATATTCAGATACCGCCGGAACAGCTGTCGATATCACTGAATTTACTGCCGGAACAGCATAGCGACGCCAATACGGAGCAGTACTGCTTCGATGTGCACAATGACGTAACGACCGATTATATCCTCGGGTCTGGAATTACAGGGCGCGTCACACTGGTTCGCACCATGGCGGAAATGGGTATCAAGGAGGCGGTACCTGTTTTATTCGATATTCTTTCCGGTAACGAAGTCGCCAGGGTGCGACTGGCAGCATTGAATGCACTCATCAAACTGGCCCCTGACGACACCGAATATTTTTACAGCACTGCTGGTCGTTTCGACGCCAACATGGTAAAAAATGCCAGTTCGCTGTCCCTACACGGAGAAATGCATGTTTAGTTCCAAGCATCCCAAACCGATTCAGAAAAACGGTCCCGATGTCGTACAGGTCGTCCAGCAAAACCGGCAGCCGGCGCCCTCGATGACCACCATCGTCATCGAAAAAAAGGAGGTGTCGAAGGTGGTCGTGGCGCAGCCCCCTCGGCAGCAATAGCGAGGCCGGCATGACTGGAAAAAACAAGGCAATCAACTGGATAAAGATGGGCCTGTTCGTCGCGCTGGTCGGGCTGGGATACCTGTGCCGTCAGCATCAGGATAACGGCCTGCTCCGCTTCATCGGTACTTGCCTGAGCATTTACGCAGTCATCAAGATCGTGCTGTTGTTAGCGAAGGCCATCAAGGCCGCGCGTCACGTGGTCAGGCACGGCGTGCGCGCGGAGGATGCCGACGCAGTGATCAAGCGCGCCATGCCGGGCTGGATCACGGGTTATTACGAGGTAGAAAAACTGATTTACCGCAGTTTTTTTGACGCGCTCAGGTTCGCACCGGCGCGCAAGGCTGACGCTGCGGGCGCGACAGGAATCGCCGGTGCGCATGGGGCATTCGGCATCGATGCCGGGCCTCGTGGCATGTTGCGCGGTTTACCGATGGCGCTGCTGGCGGTGCTGGGCCTGTCGTTATGGGGGGCTGCCCACTACTTCGCACTGGGCCTGTGGTGGCAGATCGGTTTTGTTGCGCTGTGGGTGTACGCAGGCATATGGGTCGTGGGCGATGGCAATGCCTTGCGCGGGTCGGTTGCGACCGTCACGGCCGACGGCCTGGACATCAACATCGGCGTGCGCAAACGCATACGGCTGGCCTGGCACGGCGTGGCGGCCATCGTGCCGGCCAAGGATGCACCGGGCCCGGATCGCGTGCTGCATTTGTCGGCGGGCCGTTCGGAAGGCAGCGTCCGCATCACCTTCAAGGCCGGCTACCATCCCGATGTCATCCGCTTTGGCTATGAGGTGCCTTCAAGCTACACGTCGCTGACGCTGTCGTTGCGCGACGCCCAACATTTCATGGGCAGCGCGCGGCCGCGCATGCAGTAAGCGGGGCTACATCAGGATGATGTCGTACTGCTCCTGGTGATACGCCGTTTCCACCTGCAGCGAAATCTTCTTGCCGATGAAATCGCCCAGCATGGCCAGGTGCTGCGATTCCTCTTCCAGGAACATGTCCACCACTTCCTGCGAGGCCAGGATGCGGAATTCGCGCGGGTTGAACTGTTTCGCTTCGCGCAGCAGTTCGCGCAGGATTTCGTAGCAGATGGTGCGCGAGGTTTTCACTTGCCCCTTGCCGCTGCACGCGGGGCACGGTTCGCACAGGATGTGGGCCAGCGATTCGCGGGTGCGCTTGCGCGTCATCTCCACCAGCCCCAGCGCCGAGAAGTTCGACACCGACACCTTGGTGCGGTCGCGCGCCAGCGCCTTTTTCAGTTCCGACAGCACGGCCGCGCGGTGCTCGGTGTTGTCCATGTCGATGAAGTCGAGGATGATGATGCCGCCCAGGTTGCGCAGGCGTAGCTGGCGGGCGATCGCGTGCGCCGCTTCCAGGTTGGTCTTGAAAATGGTGTCGGCAAAATTGCGGCCACCGACAAAACCGCCCGTGTTGACGTCGATGGTGGTCATGGCCTCGGTCTGGTCCACGATCAGGTAGCCGCCCGACTTCAGGTCCACGCGGCGGCCCAGCGCGCGCAGGATTTCTTCTTCCACGCCATACAGGTCGAACAGCGGGCGCTCGCCCGTGTAGTGCAGCAGGCGTGGCAGCACGCCGGGCGTGTAGGCCTGGCCGAATTCCTGCAGCATCACGTGGTTTTCGCGCGAGTCCACCTGGATGGTGGCGGTGTCTTCGTGGACGAAGTCGCGCAGCACGCGCTGGGCCAGGCTCAGGTCCTGGTGCAGCAGCGTGGTGGCGGGCAGGGTGCGCGCGCCGTGCGTGATCGCGCCCCAGGTCTTGCGCAGGTATTCGACGTCGGCCGCGATGTCGGCGTCGGACGCGTCTTCGGCCTGCGTGCGCACGATGTAGCCGCCTTTTTCATCGGCCGGCAGCAGCTTTTGCAGGCGCGTGCGCAGCGCTTCGCGCTCCGCTTCCTTTTCGATCTTTTGCGAGATGCCGATATGGTTATCCTGCGGCAGGTACACCAGCATGCGGCCGGCAATGGAAATCTGCGTGGACAGGCGCGCCCCCTTGGTGCCGATCGGATCCTTGATTACCTGGACCGTGAGCACCTGGCCGTCGAACAGGATTTTTTCAATCGGGGTGGGGACGGCGCCGGCCGCATTGCTGTTGGCGGCGTCGTGCGGGCGCGCTTCCCAGATGTCGGCCACGTGCAGGAACGCCGCGCGTTCGAGGCCGATGTCGATGAAGGCCGACTGCATGCCGGGCAGTACCCGCACCACCTTGCCGGAGTAGACATTGCCTGCCAGGCCCCGCGTGAGCGTGCGTTCGATGTGCAGTTCCTGCACTGCGCCCTGCAAAATCAGGGCGACGCGGGTCTCCTGCGGGGTGATGTTGATCAGGATGTCTTCGTTCATGTGTCTCCGTAGCCGCGCTGAACATGTCGGCGGCTTTTCTATGGGCTGGTGTCTGAACGACGATCATACACGCCCGTCAGGGCAGCGGCAAACCTGCCTGGCGCAGCAGCTGCGCGGTCTCGAACAGGGGCAGGCCCATGATGCCCGAGTGGCTGCCGGTGATATGCTCGATGAATTGCGCGGCCGGGCCCTGGATGCCGTAGCCGCCCGCCTTGTCGTACGGTTCCTGGGTGGCGCAGTACGCGGCAATGGCGGCCGGCGTGAGCACGCCGAAGCGCACGTCCGACACCTGCGTCACCTGGCCGCTGAAGTCGGCCGTGTGCACGGCAATGGCGGTCAGCACCTGGTGGGTGCGGCCCGACAGCTGGGTGAGCATGGCGGTGGCTTCCTGCGCGTTGGCGGGCTTGCCGAGGATCTGGCCGTCGATGGTGACGGTGGTGTCGGCGGTGAGCACGGGGCGCGGCGTCAGGTGGCGGCGGCGCACCAGGTCGTGCGCGAACGCGGCCTTTTCCAGCGCCACGCGCGCCACGTAGTCGAGCGGCGCCTCGCCGGGCCGCACGTCCTCGGTGACGTCGGCGCCGCGCGGACCGTCCGCGCGCAGCAGCAGCAGTTCGAAATCGATGCCGACCTGGCGCAGCAGCTCGCGCCGGCGCGGACTCTTGGAGGCGAGGTAAATCTTTTTATCAACCAGTTTCATGGTCAGGTCAGACCCGGTGGTAGGGGTGGTTTTGCGTGATGGTCCACGCGCGATAGAGCTGTTCCGCCAGCAGCACGCGCACCATCCCGTGCGGGAGCGTCATGCTGGAAATGCGGATCAGGCCTTCGGCGCGGGCCTTGAGTGCGGGATCGAGGCCGTCGGCGCCGCCGATCAGGAAGGCCGTGTCGCGGCCGTCCTGCTGCCAGCTTTCCAGCTGCTGCGACAGGCCCACCGAGGTGAGGTCCTTGCCGCGTTCGTCGAGGGCGATGATGCGCACCGATTTCGGCAGCGCCGCCTCGATGCGCTCGCGTTCGAGCGCCATCGCGGTGGCGGCTGTCTTGCTGCCCGAACGTTCGACCGGCTTGATTTCCTTGAGCACGATCTTGAGTTCGGGCGGCATGCGCTTGACGTATTCGGCGTAGCCGTTTTCGATCCAGGCCGGCATCTTGTGACCGACCGCAGCGATGATCAGCTGCATGCGGCGTTATTCCGCTGCCGGTTTCTTGATGCGCTTGATGACGGTCTTGGCCGGCGCTTCCTCTGCCTTCGGCTTGGTGGCGCGTGGTTTCGGCGTGGCTTTCAGTGCTTTCACGGCGGCCACGGTGGCTTTCGGTTGGGCGACCTTGATCTTCTTGCCGGCGGGGACTGCGGCGGCGGGTTTGGCAGCAGCGGCTTTTTTCTCGCCGGTGGCGGTGGCCGATTTGGCGGCGGCAGGCTTGCGGGCCGGGGTCTTCTTCTCGACCACGGGCGACGCATCGACGGCTTTCTTGCCGGCGGCCAGGTGGCTGCTGACTTTTTTCGGTGCGGCGTCTTCCGACTCCACGGTGCCCTTGCGCTTGGCGGCGCCGAGCTTGACCGGCTTGTCGCCCCAGATTTCTTCCAGGCGGTAGTAGGCGCGGATCGGCGCCTGCATGATGTGGACGATCATGTCGCCCAGGTCGACCAGCACCCATTCACCGGTGTCCTCGCCTTCCATGCCGTAGACGTCGCCGCCGGCAGCCTTCACCTTGTCGCGCACCGAAGCGGCCAGCGCCTTGGTCTGGCGGTTGGAGGTACCGGAGGCGATGGCGATGCGGTCGAACAGGCTGGTAAGGTGGGTGGTGTCGAATACCGTGATGTCTTGTGCCTTGACGTCTTCGAGGGCGTCAACGACGAG
>JBEVMD010000411.1:0-9324 GCA_040508835.1 Duganella sp.
ACCTGTTCGAACGCGGCAAGATGTTGCTGACGGGCGTCGAAATGATGGTCGTCGACGAGGCGGACCGCATGCTGGACCTGGGCTTCGAGCGCGATCTCGACATCCTGCTGGCCGCGCTCCCGAAAAAACGCCAGACCTTGCTGTTCTCGGCCACGTTCTCCGCCGAGATCCGCAAGCTCACCAAGGGCATGCTCAAGGATCCGGTGCAGGTGCAGGTGGAAGCGAGCAACACCACCACCAAGTCGGTGCGTCAGTGGCTGATCCCGACCGACAAGCGCCGCAAGCCCGAGCTGCTGCTGCATTTGCTGGCAAAACTGGACTGGGGCCAGGTGCTGGTGTTCGTCAAGACCCGCAAGGGCGCCGAGCTGCTGGTCAAAACCCTGCACGAACACGGCGTCACGGCCGATACCATCCACGGCGACAAAACCCAGCCGGCCCGTTTAAAGGCGCTGGCGCGTTTCAAAAAGGCGGAAGTGCAGCTCCTGGTGGCCACCGACGTGGCGTCGCGCGGGCTCGATATCGAAGCGCTGCCGCAGGTGGTCAATTTCGATCTGCCGTCGGTGGCGGAAGACTACATCCACCGCATCGGCCGCACCGGCCGCGCGGGACTGGAAGGCGAGGCGGTTTCGCTGGTCTGCGCCGACGAAGCCGACATGCTCAAGGCCATCGAGGCTTTGACGCGCCAGGTAATCGCGCGCATCGAGGAACCGGGGTTCGAGGCCGACCACCGGGTGCCGGAAACGGCGCCGGCGGCGGCTGCCGCAGCGGCGGCAAAAAAGGCGGCGGCCAGTGCGCCGGGCAAGAAGAAGCGTCCGTTCACCGGTCCGGCGGGCGGCAAGGCGCCAGCGAAGGCTCAGCCGCCGGCAGCGAGCAAATCGACGCCCCGCCCCGCCGGCGGCGGCGAGGCACTCGGCTTCATGCCGCCATCGCTGCCGCGCGCAGCACGCGCTGCGGCCGCCGACGCGCCGGCGCGCGGTCCGCGTCCCGCCAGCGGCAGCAAGGGCGCCAAACGCGCGGGCGGCAATGCAACTGGCGGCGCCAGCGCCAGCGCGCCCGCCAAGGGCGCGGTAGTGGTGACCGGTGGACGCGGCGCCAAGTCGCTGGCGCGCGACGCCGGCAAGGTCGCGGCGCAAGCCGGTGGCCGCAAGTTCAAACCGCGCAGCCGCTGATCCGGCGCTGCACGGCCAATCCGCGCCCGCTGATCGGCCGCCAGGCCAGCGCCCGCACCGCATTGACGGCCAGCGGCGCGTCCAAGGCCTGGCCCTGACCCCGGCGCGCCGCGCCTGATAAAATGCTGCTTTCAGATTCACGCTTCACGTTGGAGAATTGAATGCAGCAATATCAGGAACTGATCCAGACCGTCATCGACACCGGCAGCTGGCAAGACAACCGCACCGGCATCCGCACCCTGAGCGTGCCGGGCGCGATGATGCGCTTCGACCTGCGCGAAGGTTTCCCGGCCGTGACCACCAAGCGCCTGGCCTTCAAATCCGTGATCGGCGAACTGTGCGCCTTCATGCGCGCCTCACGCAACGCTGCCGAATTCCGCGCGCTCGGCTGCAAGGTCTGGGACCAGAATGCCAATGAAAACCGTCAGTGGCTGGACAACCCGTACCGCTTGGGCGAGGACGATCTCGGTCCCGTCTACGGCGTGCAGTGGCGCCAGTGGCCCGGCTTCAAGCTGCTCGACGTCGACCAGCACGCGCAGATCGTTGACGCCCAAAACCATGGCTACCGCCTGATTTCGCAGTTCGACGATGCCGGCGTGACCAAGGTCCTGCTGCACAAGTTGATCGACCAGCTGCGCGAGTGCCTGGACACCATCGTCAACAATCCGGGCAGCCGCCGCATCCTGTTCCACGGCTGGAATCCGGCCGTGCTGGACGCCGTCGCCCTGCCGGCCTGTCACCTGCTCTACCAGTTCATCCCCAACCCCACCACGCGCGAGCTCTCCATGTGCCTGTACGTGCGCTCGAACGATCTGGGACTGGGCACGCCGTTCAACCTGGCCGAAGGCGCGGCGCTGATGCACCTGGTGGGCCGGCTGACGGGCTACACGCCGCGCTGGTTCAGTTATTTCATCGGCGACGCCCACATCTACGAAAACCACATGGACATGGTCAGGGAACAGCTCACCCGCACGCCGTTCGCCGCGCCGCAGCTGCGCATCTCGGACCGCGTGCCCGACTTCGCCAAGACCGGCAAGTACGAGCCCGAATGGCTGGAAAAGGTCGAACCGTCGGACTTCACGCTCGAAGGCTACGAACATCACGCGCCAATCACCGCGCCCATGGCGGTATGACGCCGGCCAGGCGCCGGCTCGACCTGATCCCCGGCACGCTGTGCGATGAACGCCTGTGGGCGCGGCTGGCGCCACAGCTGACGGATTTCGACCTGCACCACGTGCCGCTGCACAAGGCGCGCACGCGCGCGCAGATGCAGGAATTGATCGCCGCCCACAGCGCGCCCAAATCGAACCTGGTCGGCTTTTCGCTGGGCGCCTACCTGGCCGTGGAGTACGCGGTGGCGCACCCCGAGCGCATCGAGACGCTGGTGTTGATTGCGAACTCCTGCAAGGGATTGCTGCCGGCGGAAGTGGAAGCGCGCAAGCGCATCGTCGCCATGCTGCAAAAGAACGCCTATTCCGGCATGACGCGCCATCGCTTGCGCGAGCTGCTGCATCCCGATCACGTGACGGACCAGTCGATTACCGGATTGATACAGGAAATGGCGGTGGACTTGGGCAAGGAGGTGCTGCTGACGCAGTTCACCACCACCATCGACCGGGTGGACTATATGGACCGGCTGCATGCGCTGCCGTTCCCGGTACTGATCGTGGGCGCCGAGGGCGACCAGCTGGTCGATGCCGCCGACCTGCGCGAGATGGCAGCGCTGCTGCCCGACGTGCGGCTGCGCACGATTGCCGGCGATGCCGACGTGGAGGAACCGAGCGGGCATATGATCCCGCTGGAAGCGCCGGAGACGTTGGCGGGGTGGATCCGCAGCTTCCACGCTGAACTGCCCGCACTGGCATAATCCGGGCGGCAACCGGCACGCTTAAACCCGTCATTCCCGCGCAGGCGGGAATCGATACTGACGCCATCGAGCACGCGGCCTGGGGATACCCGCGAGCGCGGGGATGACGGAGCATGGGTCGGCGCACAAAGTCATGCGCCATTCCTCATGCTCATGCGTCACGCTCTACACATTCACTGGGCTTTCTGGGTCAACGCCAGCAAATCCACTTCCCGCAACCCCGCCAGGTCCCTGGTCAAGTCCCCCACGAACGCCGCGCGGCTAGGCTCGCCGTCCTTGAGCCACGTGCGGACTGCCGCGCGGATCTGGTCCAGCGTGCAGTTGAGTACTTCGGTGCGGAAGCGCTGGCGCAGCGCCTGGTCGATGCCGCGGCGTTTCAGGCCCCAGGCATGCAGCACCTGGTCGTACGGCGAATTGGGCTTGTCCATGCCCTTGATCACGCAGATGATCGCCTCTTCCAGCATCTCCTGCGAGAATTCGCCGGTGAGCAGCTGGTCGATGGCCGTGTTGAAGTCATCGTAGGTTTCGGCCAGGCGCGGATCGCGGTACGACGCCATCAGGAACGTGCCGGTGCCGCCGTTGTAGCCCGCATTGCCGCCGTAGGCGCCGCCTTTTTCACGCAGCGCCACGTGCAGCAGCTGGTTGGTCATCAATTCAGCGGCTACCGCCAGCGCCGCGGCGCCGTCTTCCTGCAGCATCGGCGCGCGGTACGCGACCACGCAGTGATTGACCTGGCTGACCGCGTGCAGCGCAGCGTTTTCGAGCGCCACGCCGTCCAGCTTTTGCGCCACGGTGGGCACGGCCGCCTGCGATGCCGGCAATTTGAGCAAGGCACCAAGCGCCTCGCCGTCGTTGCCGGCGCCCGCCGCCAGCACCGTGGGGGTGATGGCGATCACGCGCTGGTGCAGCGCGTTCAGGCGGCCGGCGATCTGCGCCAGGCCTTCGGGCGTCTTGCACAGCTCCAGCAGCTCGCCCTGGAACGGCAGCGTGGCCGCGCCGCTGATGATGTCCTCAAAACGGCGCAACGCCGACAGCGGCGCGGTGGCCGACAGCATGGCGTAGCGGTTGCCCGACTGCGCCAGGCCGTTGATGCGGTCCTGCACCTGGCTGTCGATCAGGAACGCCAGGCGTTCATGTTCGTCGAAGCGCGCTTCGGCCAGGCTGCGCGACACCAGTTCGGCGATGTTCGCGTGTTCTTCGCGCAGGCCGCTGGCAGCCAGCCAGACTTCCAGGCTCATGTCGCCGCCCGGGTGCTGGGTGGCGTCGAAGCTGACGTCGTAAGACGGCGCCATGCGCTGGCGCCAGGCGTCGGCTTCCTCGTAATCCATGTCGCCCACGCCCAGCTGGGTGACCAGATCGGCCCACAGGCGCAGCCATGGCCAGTCTTCCACCGCGAAGCCGGAAACGTCGTAATTGACGCGCACATACGACAGGCCGTTGGAGGCAATCTCGAACGGCAGCACCAAACCTCCGGCTTCCTGCAGCACCGGTTCCGGCAGCGGCAGCGAGGAGCGCGGCTCGGCGCTGACGTCGGCGGGACGGATGCGCGGCAGCACGTCGGAATTCGACGGCAGCTGCTGGTGGTGTTCCAGCGCGGCCGATTCGGACTCGATGCGTGCGCGCTCGGCGTCGGTCAGCGCGCGGGTCAGGTTTTCGAGGCGTGCTTCCTCGACGGCGTCGCGCTTCTTGAAGTAGTCAGCGTCTGGCACCACGCGGGTGGTCAGGCGGGTCGGGTTATCGAGCAGCTTGCGCACCAGGCCCTTGAAGTACGCCGGATCGGCAATTGCCTGTTCCAGCTTGACCAGGTGCGCTTCGTTGTCGAACGCAAGGAACACGTCGCCGTCGCGCATGGCGATCGGCAGCGCGTTGAGCAGGCGTGACAGCGCGTTGGGCATGCGGCCGGACGCGGTGTCGCGCTGGCTGTAACGCACATCGCGCAAGGCTGCCTGCAGCGACTCGGTCGGCACGCCCTCTTCGGCCGCATGTTCCAGTGCGGCCCAGATGCGGGTACGCGCTTCCTCGATCTGCGGTTCCGTCAGACCTTCCATCCCGAGGTGGAAGATCATCTGGCGCGGACCGTTATCCTGGCCGTTCAGGGCCGACGGACGACCGAAGCCGGCCGATTCCATCGCCTTCATCACGGGCGACGACGAGTCGCCCAGCAGGCCGGAAGACAGCAGATAGGTATTGAAGAAGGTGTCGATGTCGGACGATTCGCCCATCAGCCACGTGAGCTGCACGCCATATTCGTCGGGCTTGGCCGTCTGCGACGGGATGCGCACTTCGTTCGATTTCGGCGCGGGCCAGGCAGCGGCCAGTTCCGGCAGCATGCGCGGCGCGGTGACCGACGGCAGCTTGGACAGCACCTTGTCCTCGATCTGCTGCTGCACTGCTTCGGCGCTGATGTCGCCGGCCGTCATGAACACCGCCTGCGACGGGTGGTAATGGCTGGCGTGGAAGTCCTTGAGCATCTGGTGCGTCAGTTCGGGGATCACCAGCGGATCGCCGCCCGATTCGACTTCGTACGTGGTGCCGGCCAGCAGCGTGTTCTCGATGCCGCTGTACAGGGCGCGGATCGGGTCGTTGAAGGCGCCCTTCATCTCGTTGAACACCACGCCCTGGTAACCGAGCTTGCCGTCCTTGAGGACGTAGCGCCAGCCTTCCTGCAGGAAGTTCAGGTAATCGAGATTGGGGAAGAAGGTGGCGTCGAGGTACACGTCGAGCAGGTTGTAGAAATCCTTGCTGTCGGTGCTGGAAAACGGATAGACGGTGCGGTCGGCGTAGGTGAACGCGTTCATGAACGTGGCCGTGGAACGGCGCATCATCGAGAAGAACGGATCGCGGACCGGATAGCGCTGCGAGCCGCACAGCGACAGGTGCTCCAGGATGTGGGCACGGCCGTCGCTGACATCGGGCACGGTGGGAAACGCCACCAGGAACACCTTTTCCCCCTGGTCGCTGGCGAGGTGGATGTGGCGCGCGCCGGTGCGCGGCGAAATGTATTCTTCCACAGTGGCTTGCAGCGCAGGGATCGCGCGGCTGCCAATTTTTTCAAAAGTCGTCGTCATAGTCACTCGGTTTGGCTTTTTGGTTGGGCTAAAAGCCGGATTTCAGAGGATGAAGCTAAACCGCAGTGTAACGCAGATCGACGATTTCGTTGGAAGCGCCGCCCTGCTGGCGCCCCGCTGGTGGTGGCGCAGGCCGAATTCCGCGATAATACCGGCCATTACAGCGTCCAACCGGTATTTTCATGAGCCAACTCATCATCATCGTCGCCACCGACCGGCAGCGCGGCATCGGCATCGACAACACGCTGCCCTGGAAGCTGCCCGAAGACCTGGCGCATTTCAAGCGCCTCACCACGGGCCATCCGATTATCATGGGCCGCAAGACGTTCGAGTCGATCGGACGCCCGCTGCCCAACCGCCGCAACATCGTCGTCACCCGCAATGCCGACTGGCGCCACGACGGCGCCGAGACGGCCGGTTCGCTCGACGCGGCGCTGGCGCTGCTCGATGGCGCGGACGGCTACGTGATTGGCGGCGCCGAGATTTATGCGCAGTCGATGGCGCTGGCCACCACCCTGATCGTCACCGAAATCGGCCAGACCTACGATTGCGACGCCTTTTTCCCTGCAATCGACCCCGCCGCATGGACCGAAACGGCCCGTGAAGCGCACGTTTCAGCCGCTTCCGGCCTGCCGTACGCGTTCGTGACGTACACTCGCACCGTGTAAGCTGCCCCTGTAATACCCCGGTCACACCGGTCAGGCACGCTAGCGCGCGTTCGATCGGGTTTAGGTATGATATTTTTTCACCGCAGCAGCGCCATTTCTGCGAGAATCCCGTTCTTATTTTTTTCGGCGACGCTGTACCGAACAGCGGTCGCGCCCTGGCCGCCCCTTCTTCGATGTGAGGGGCGGCTTGCTTTTTTGGAGACATGCATGAAATTTCGTTTCCCCATCGTCATCATTGACGAGGATTTCCGTTCCGAGAACACGTCCGGCTTAGGCATTCGCGCCCTGGCCGACGCCATGGAAAAAGAAGGCATGGAAGTGGTGGGCGTGACCAGCTACGGCGACCTGTCCCAGTTCGCGCAGCAGCAGTCGCGCGCATCCGCCTTCGTGTTGTCGATCGACGACGAGGAATTCGGCGCCGGGTCGTTCGAGGAAACCGACGTCGCGCTGAAGTCCCTGCGCGCGTTCGTCGAAGAGATCCGCCACAAAAACGCCGACATTCCGATCTACCTGTACGGCGAAACCCGCACCTCGCGCCACATCCCCAACGACATCCTGCGCGAGCTGCATGGCTTCATCCACATGTTCGAGGACACGCCCGAATTCGTGGCGCGCCACATCATCCGCGAAGCGAAATCGTACCTGGACGGCCTGGCGCCGCCGTTCTTCCGCGCGCTGGTGGAATACGCCAACGACGGTTCGTACTCGTGGCACTGCCCCGGCCACTCGGGCGGCGTGGCGTTCCTGAAATCCCCGATCGGCCAGATGTTCCACCAGTTCTTCGGCGAGAACATGCTGCGCGCCGACGTCTGCAACGCCGTGGAAGAACTGGGCCAGCTGCTGGACCATACCGGCCCGGTGGCCAAGTCCGAGCGCAATGCCGCGCGCATCTTCAACGCCGACCACTGCTACTTCGTGACCAACGGCACCTCGACGTCCAACAAGATGGTGTGGCACTCCACGGTGGCGCCCGGCGACATCGTGGTCGTGGACCGTAACTGCCACAAGTCGATCCTGCACTCGATCATCATGTGCGGCGCGATTCCCGTGTTCCTGATGCCGACCCGGAATCACCTGGGCATCATCGGCCCGATCCCGCTGGCCGAGTTCTCGATGGAGAGCATCCGCCGCAAGATCGAAGCCAATCCATTCGCGCGCGAAGCCGTGAACAAGAAGCCGCGCATCCTGACCATCACGCAGTCCACCTACGACGGCGTGGTGTACAACGTGGAGACCCTGCGCGAGCTGCTCGACGGCCAGATCGATACCCTGCACTTCGACGAAGCATGGCTGCCGCACGCCACCTTCCACGATTTTTACAAGAACATGCACGCCATCGGCAAGGACCGTCCGCGCGCCAAGGAGTCGATGATCTTCTCGACGCAATCGACGCACAAGCTGCTCGCCGGCCTGTCGCAGGCCTCGCAGGTGCTGGTGCGCGAGTCGGAGACCGTCAAGCTCGATCGCGACGCCTTCAACGAGGCGTACCTGATGCACACGTCGACGTCGCCGCAGTACTCGATCATCGCCTCGTGCGACGTGGCGGCGGCCATGATGGAAGCGCCGGGCGGCACCGCGCTGGTGGAAGAATCGATCCTCGAAGCGCTGGACTTCCGCCGCGCCATGAAGAAGATCGACGCCGAGTGGGGCCAGGACTGGTGGTTCAAGGTATGGGGCCCGCAGGACTTCGCCGAAGAAGGCATCGGCTCGCGCGAGGACTGGGTCATCAAGGCGGAAGACGACTGGCACGGCTTCGGCGACCTGGCGCCCAACTTCAACATGCTCGACCCGATCAAGGCCACCATCGTCAATCCGGGCCTGTCGCTGGACGGCCAGTTCTCCGAGACCGGCATTCCGGCGTCGATCGTCACCAAGTACCTGGCGGAGCACGGCGTGATCATCGAGAAGTGCGGCCTGTACTCGTTCTTCATCATGTTCACCATCGGCATCACCAAGGGCCGCTGGAACACGCTGCTGACGGCGCTGCAGCAGTTCAAGGACGACTACGACAAGAACCAGCCGATGTGGCGCATCCTGCCGGAATTCGCGGCCGCCAACCCGACCTACGAAACCATGGGCCTGCGCGACCTGTGCCAGCAGATCCACGATTTCTACAAGGCCTACGACGTGGCGCGCCTGACCACCGAGATGTATTTGTCGGACATGATCCCGGCCATGAAACCGTCGGACGCCTTTGCCAAGATGGCGCACCGCGAAATCGACCGCGTGGCCATCGAGGACCTGGAAGGCCGCATCACGTCGATCCTGCTGACGCCTTACCCGCCGGGCATTCCGCTGCTGATTCCGGGCGAGCGCTTCAACAAGACCATCGTCGACTACCTGCGCTTCGCGCGCGACTTCAACGAGCGCTTCCCGGGCTTCGAGACTGACGTGCACGGCCTGGTCAAGCGCGAGGTGGATGGCAAGCGCGGCTACTTCGTCGATTGCGTGATGCAGGACGCGTAAACGGAACTGGAGGCCGCGGCCTCTGCCCGCCGAGAGAGGCCCGGATCGAATCCGGGCCTTTTTTTTCGCGTATCATCGCAGCGCAT
>JBEVMD010000418.1:0-6601 GCA_040508835.1 Duganella sp.
TGACAGTGGCGCAAAATTCATCGCCCTACGGCAAATTACTGCAGCGGTTACTTACATTTACACGCGGCAAAGTTGTATGATTTAAGCAGATTAAACTCTTACACTCAGGCAAGCTTTGACCATCCGTGCACCATCGTCCCGGGTTCGCCCCCTGCAGCCGTTGCCGCGCGCAATGGCAGGCGGCGGCGCGCCATGAGCCGGGATATTGCCAGCCTGGCGGGACGGCGCGACGCCGCGGTCCTGATCGCCGACGATGCACCGGAAAACCTGGCCGTGCTGCGCAAGCTGATGATCGAACAGGGTTACCAGACCTTCGTGGCCAATTCCGGCGAGCGGGCGCTCAAGATCGCGCGCCGCGTGCATCCGGACCTGATCCTGCTGGACGTCATGATGCCCGGCATGGACGGCTTCGAGACCTGCCGCCAGCTCAAAAGCCATGCGGCCACCGCGCGCATCCCCGTGATCTTCATGAGCGCGCGCACGGCCACCGAGGACGTGGTCAACGGCTTCGACCTGGGCGCCGTCGATTACATCAGCAAGCCGCTGCGCATGGCCGAAGTGTGCGCGCGCGTGCGCACCCAGTTGCAGATCCGCGTGAACGTGGAGTCGCAGGAAGAACAGGCCGAGCGCCTGCGCACCATCGTCAACAACATGGCCGAGGGCCTGCTGATCATCGAGGCCGATGGCCGCATCCAGTTCACCAACCCGGCCTGCGACAAGTACCTGGGATACGAAGAAAACGCGCTGGCCGGGCGCCATATTTCGGACCTGCTCAATCCCCTGGTGGCACAGGAGTACCTGGAATACTTCGACCGCTACGCCGCCGCGCCGGGCGTGGCCCACCACCACGGCACGCGCGAGGTGATCATCCGCCACCGCAACGGCAGCTCCGTGTGCATGGACCTGACGCTGACGCCGATGTACCTGCGCCAGCCGCTGTTCATCGGCCTGCTGCACGACATCACCCACCATAAGCAGTCGGAAGATGCGCTGCAACGCGCGGCCATGGTGGACCCGCTGACCAAGATCGCCAACCGCCGCCACTTCGACACTTTTCTGGAAAAGGAATGGCAGCGCGCCATGCGCAGCGGCCAGCCGCTGTCGCTGGTGGTGCTCGATGTCGATCACTTCAAACTGTATAACGACACCCTGGGCCACGCGGCCGGCGACGCCTGCCTGCAGCAGGTAGCGCAGGCGATCGCCTCCCACGCACTGCGCTCCACCGACCTGGCGGCGCGCTACGGCGGCGAGGAGTTCGTGCTGCTGTTTGCGGAGACGCCGCCGGAAGCGGCAGCGGCGATGGCCGAAGCGATCCGCGCCCACATCGAGACGCTGCAGATTCCCCATCCGCGCTCCACCACGTCGCCATGGCTCACGGTGAGCATCGGCGTGGCGACCATCCTGCCGCACCAGCTCGATAATACGGAGTCGCTGTTCGTGGCGGCCGACCGCGCCATGTACGTGGCCAAGGAAGGCGGCCGCAATCAGGTGCGCACCACCAGCACCTGCAGCGCCGCGCTGGACGCGGTCAAGGCGCTGATGGTGCTGTAAGCCGTCACACCGCGAATCAGGCCAGGGCTTCCTTGGCTGCTTCTTCCGGCGTCAGGCCGTCATAAAACTGGTCGGTGAACCATTCGATCTGTTCCTCGATATGCTCCTGCGCCTGGTCCTGGGTGGCGCCGCCGGCCACGAGAAAACCTTCGACCTCGATGCACCAGTGGATCAGCGCCAGGGTTTCTTCGTCCAGCTCTTCTTTTTTCTTTGCCATGATAAGCCTCTGCTACGGTGATGAATGCAAGCTGCCAGTGTAACAGGCGACCGGCTTATTTTTCGGGATACAGCACCACCTGCACGTAGTTGCGCATGTCGAAATAACGCGTGGCCGCCTGTTGCACGTCGTCCGCCGTGACGGCGGCCAGGCGCTGCTCGAAGGTCAGGATGTCGTCCGGATCGGTGCCGTTGACGAAGGCATTCTGCAAGGCCCCCATCCAGTAGCCGTTTTCGCGCATGCCCTTGCGATAGCTGCGCAGCAGCGCCGTTTTCACCTTGTCCAGGTCCGACGTTTGCGAGCCTTCCTGCTTGATGAGGTCGATTTCGGCGAACTTGGCCGCCAATACCTTGTCCACGTTTTCGGGCGCGCACGGCAGGTTGGCGTTGATCGCGTAGTTCGCGTACGGCAGGCGGTTGAGCGACCCGCTCATGTCGGCGCTGTAAATCGCGCCCATTTTCTCGCGCAGCATTTCGATCAGCTTGATGTTGAGGACATCGGTGAGCACCCGCATGCGCAGCGCCTTGTCGCGCGAATACGGGGCGTCGCCGGTGAACGACAGCGAGATCACGCTTTTCTGTTCCGACCCCGCATGGACCGCTTTTTTGACCACGCCGCGCACGGGGCGCACGCCTTCGTCGCGGAAGGCGACAGGAACGGGCGCCGTGGGCAGGCTGGCCAGGTAGGTGGCGATCAGGGGCTTGATCTTCTCCACGTCGAAGCTGCCGACGATGAAGAACGTGAAGTCGCGCGCGCTGCGCATGCGGCTGGTGTACAGGTCGAACACGCGGTCGAGCGAGAGCTGGTCGAAGTCCGCGGGCCGGGCCAGGCGCCGCACGCGCGGATTGTCGTTATACAGCGTGCGGCTCACGGTATCGTAAAACACCGACTCGGGCTGCACCAGGTTGTTCTGCGCCAGCTCGCGCTGGCGGTCGACGAATGCGTTGTAGATCACCGGGTCCTTGCGCGGCTGCGTCATTTGCAGGTACGTCAGCTGCAGCATCGATTCGATGTCGTCGCTGCCCGATTCGCCGCGGATCGCCTCGTTGAGGGAACTCACGCGCGCGGACGCGCTCACGCTTTTACCGGCCAGGATTTTCACCAGATCGTTGGGAGAATAGGTGAGCACGCCCATCTGGTTGACGATGCTGCTGGCATAGTGCGCGGCAAAGATGTCGCGGTCGTCGAACAGCGACCAGCCGCCATAGCGCACGCCGGCCATCAGTACTTCGTCGTTATTGAAGTCGGTGGGCCGCAGCACCACGTGCACGCCGTTGCTCAGTTCCAGGCGGGTGGTGCCCAGTTTGGCGTCCACGGTTTGCTTGACGATGGTACCTGCCACGGGCGGCGCCGGCATCAGCTGGCTGCCGTAGACTTTTTCTTCCGCCGCCTTGACGGTGATTTTTTCGGCGGCGTTGGCCAGCGCCACCAGTTCGTCCGCCTTGGGCAGCGGCGCGCCGGATTTGTCGTTGCCGGTGTAGACCACCAGCTTGCTCTGGTTGTCCGGGATGGCCGCCTTGACGGCGGCATTGACTTCGGCCAGCGTGATCCCGGGGATCAGCTGCTGCGCGTAATGGTATTCGTTGACCACGCCGGGGATCGATTCGGCTTCCAGGAAATTGCGGATGTATTCGGCCGCATAGCCGGCCGAATCGGATTTATCGCGCTCCTGGTACATGTTTTCGTACGTACGCAGCATGCCCTTCTTGGCGCGGTCCAGCTCCGACGCCGTAAAGCCGTACTGGCGCGCGCGTTCGTCTTCCGTCACCAGGGCGTTGATGGCGGGCGCCACGCCGCCCTTGCCCAGCACCGCGCCGGCGCCGAACGACCGGTAGCCGCGCACGATCTTGCTCATGCCGCTGCCGCCCTGCAGGAACGGCGGGTTGGCCTGCTGCGTCAGTTCGTGCATGCGCTGGCTCAGGATAAAGGCGACCATGCTTTCGATGAGCTTCTGGCGATAGTCGCGCAGCGTGTTCTCCGCCGGCCAGGGCTGGATCGGATAACGGATGTACACCATATTGGTGCTCATCTCCCTGTCGGTGAAGACCACGCCTTCCGACGCCTGGCGTTCGGGAATGGTGGCGTACACGCGCGGGCGCGGATTGGCCGGGTTGGTCAATTTGCCGAAGTGGCGCTCGATCAGCTGTTGCGCCTCGGCCGGGTCGATGTCGCCCACGGCCACCACGGCCATCAGGTCGGGCCGGTACCAGTCGCGGTAGAAGCGCTTGATCGCGTCGTACTGGAAGGTGCGGATAATGGACTCTTTACCGATCGGCATGCGCTGGGCGTAGCGCGAACCGTTAAGAACCTTGGGCAGCATGACCTTGTTCATGCGGTCATCGACGCCTTTGCCGATGCGCAGTTCCTCGAGCACGATACCGCGCTCGCTGTCGATGTCGGCGTCGTTGAACGACAGGCCGTGGGCCCAGTCCTCCAGCACCTGGAAGCCCTGCTCCACCACGTCCTTTTTATCGGTGGGTATCGGCAGGATGTACACGGTTTCGTCGAAGCTGGTGTAGGCATTGAGGTCCGCGCCGAACTTCACGCCGATCGACTGCAGATACGATACCAGCTCGTTGCGCTTGAAGTTCGTGGAGCCGTTGAAGGCCATGTGTTCGGTGAAGTGGGCCAGTCCCTGCTGGTCGTCGTCCTCCAGGATGGAGCCGGCTTTGACCACCAGCCGCAGTTCCAGCTTGTTCTCGGGACGGGGATTTTTGTGGATGTAATATGTGAGGCCGTTGGCCAGCTTGCCGGTTTTGACCAGGGGGCTGACAGGCAGTGTGCTATCGAGCGGCATTGGCTGCGACGATGGCAGCGACGACGGCAGCGACGCGGGCGCGGCCTGCTCGGCCTGCGCCAGGAAACCACAGGACAGCAGCGCGGCGCCGAGGATGATTCTGATCTTCATTCGGGTTGCATTGAAATTAAGAGAAAAGCTACCTTACACCGAAATCCTTAAATTGGGCTAAAATCCCCGCGCGTCTGCCGTCCGGCAGGCGCCAACAACGTCTTCGGGGCGGGGTGCGATTCCCCACCGGCGGTAAGACCGGCAACGGTCGTAGCCCGCGAGCGCCCTGGCGGTATTTTCGCCAGGGGTCAGCAGACCTGGTGCGACTCCAGGGCCGACGGTATAGTCCGGATGAAAGAAGATGTGCGGTATCGCAGCCATGCCCTGCCCGAGTCCATCGGCGCGGGCGGCCGCGCGTATCTGCTTGCCCTGTCGCGTTTTTCGCCTATGCGAGGAGCGTTCCACATGTTTGACCCACAATCCGTAGTATCCCAGCCTGTCGTATCGCGGCCCGTGTATTCCCTGGTTTCCGACGACCTCGAAGGCCGCATTGCCGCCGCGCTGGAGGCCATGCGCGCCGGCGTGCCGGTGATCCTGCTCGATGACTTCGACCGCGAAAACGAAGCGGACCTGATCGTCGCCGCCGAAAAACTCACCGTGCCCACCATGGCCACCCTGATCCGCGAATGCAGCGGCATCGTATGCCTGTGCCTTTCCGCCGACAAGGTGCGCGCCTTGGAGCTGCCGCCCATGGCGCTCGATAACGGCAGCCGCTATGGCACGCCGTTCACGGTGTCGATCGAAGCGCGCGACGGCGTGACCACCGGCGTCTCGGCTGCGGACCGCGTGACCACCATCCGCGCCGCCATCGCGGCCGACGCCAAACCGGACGACCTGGTCCACCCGGGCCACGTGTTCCCGCTGCGCGCCACGCCGGGCGGCGTACTGGCCCGCAAGGGACATACCGAAGGCTCGGTGGACCTGTCCACCATGGCCGGCCTGCAGCCGGCGGCCGTGCTGTGCGAGTTGATGAATCCCGACGGCACCATGATGCGCGGCGCCGACATCGAGCATTTCGCCAACCTGCACCGGATGCCGATCCTGACCATCGCCGAGATGATCGCGTGGCGCCGGAAGCATGGCGTCTAAGCCTGGTTCGTTAAGCGCGTTGATTTAACCTGACGTGGCGGTACACCAGGTACAGCGCTGCCGCGTAAGCGCTGGCAATCAGGCCGAACGCCCACGGCAGGCGCGCAGTCCACGCGGGCGCCATGTGCAGCACGGCGCCCATGACCGCCACGCCGACCAGGGCCCCCACCTGGCGGTTGGCATTGAGCGCGGCGGCAGCGCTGTTGGCATATTCCTTACCCGCCACCAGCATCACGGTGGCCGTCATGCCGGGAATGGCGATGCCGATGGCCACGTTCATGACGAGGGTGGCCAGCATCAGCAGCCAGTACGGCGTATCGGGACCAATGGCCAGCAGCATGGTCATCGCCGCCCCCAACCCCACCAACAACCCGTACAGCATGGGCGGACGCGGTCCGACCCGGGCCGAAATGCGGCCGGACGTCAGGTTGCCAATGGCGAAAGCGGCCATCATCGGGATCAGCTGGATACCCGTTTGCAGCGCATCGGCGCCGCGCGCCTGCAGGAACAGGCTCAATACGAACAGCTGGCCGAACACGGCAAAATTGATCATGAAGCCCACGCCGTTGGCGGCAGCAAAGGCGGGCGTGTCGAACAGCGCGCGCGGGATCAGCGGATGCGCCCCGCCCCTTTCACGTTGAACCAGCCACGCGCCCGCGATCAGGGCGCCCAGCGTTGCTGCCAGCACGGACGCTGACGTCCAGCCCAGCACCGGACCTTCGATCAGCATAAAACTCAGTCCCGCCAGCAGCGCCACGCCCAGCGCATGGCTGAACAGCGACAGGGCGCGCTGGCGCGCCGGCGTCGCCCGCGCCCCCATGTGGGTGAGCGCGCTGCCGGCCCGGCCGATCGGCCCGTTCAACCAGAACACGCGGCGCCCGCCGCATTCGTGGACC
>JBEVMD010000433.1:0-6454 GCA_040508835.1 Duganella sp.
CGTGTTGGAGTAGATGCCGCCGTCCCAGTACGGTTCACCGTCGATGCGCACGGCGGGAAACGCGGGCGGCAGCGCACCGGACGCCATCACGTGATCGGCCGTGAGCACATCGCGGCTGCTGTCGAAGTAGCGCATGGCGCCGTTGCGGGCGTTGACGGCGCCGATCGTAAAGCGCGGTTCTCGATTATTCAGGTAGTCGTAGTCGATCAGGTCGTCGAGCGTGGCGTGCAGCGGCGCGGTCAGGTAGAACGACGCGTGTTCCGCGCCCACCTTGGCGTCGGGGTTCCACCACGACGCGGGATTGGGTTCGAAAAAGGCGGGAATGCCCTGCCCCACCGTGACGGCATTGGCCACCGCGCGCGGCAGCGACGTCACGCCCAGCGCGTTGCGCTCCATGCGGCTCCAGAACTGGCGCAGGCGCTCGAGCCGCTGCTCGGGCGGATTGCCGGCGATAATGGCGCCGTTGATGGCGCCAATCGACGTGCCGATCACCCAGTCGGGCTCCAGTCCCGCTTCGTGCATGGCCTGGTACACGCCCAGTTGATAAGCGCCCAGCGCGCCGCCGCCCTGCAGGACCAGAACGATCTGGCCCATGGCTGGGGCGGACTCGGAAGCAAGTGCGGGGGTACGGTTCAAGCGATTCTCCACGATGCGCTGCAACGTGGAGATTGTAGTGCACTTATGCCACGTTGACGCCACGCGCTTGCAACGCGGCCCGCACGCCGGCGCCGTACGCCGGATCGGCCTGGTGGAAGTGACCAAGCTGGCGGGCGATGATCTCGGCGTTGACCTGCGACAGCGGGCCGGCAATGTTGTCGAACAAGTTCTGCTTTTCCTGCGGCGGCAGCAGGCGGAACAGGTTACCGGCTTGCGTGTAATCGTCTTCCTGGCCGCGCCCATCGTAGCGGCCGGCTGCGCCTTGCAGCGCCAGCGCCGGTTCGCCGTGGCCCAGTCCCTGCGGATTGCTGCCGTTGCTATCGACCGGCTGGTAGTTCGGCGCCGCGCCGCCGTTGGCAATTGCCATCGCGCCATCGCGCTGCTGGTTGTGGAACGGGCAGCGCGGCGCGTTCACCGGCAGGTGCTGGTGGTTGGTCCCCACGCGGTAGAGCTGGGCGTCATGGTACGCGAACAGGCGCGCCTGCAGCATCTTGTCCGGCGAGTAGCCCAGGCCCGGCACCACGTTCGATGGCGACAGCGCGGCCTGCTCCACTTCCGCATGGTAGTTCACGGGATTGCGATTGAGTTCGAACACGCCCACGGGCATCAGGGGGAAGTCCGCGTGCGGCCATACCTTGGTCAGATCGAACGGGTTCCAGCCGGTGCGCTGTTCCCACGCCGCCAGTTCCGCTTCGGTGGCCACCTGCAGGCGCACGTCCCAGCGCGGGAAATCGCCGGACGCAATCGCGCCGAACAGGTCGCGCTGCGCGTAGTCCGGATCGGTGCCGGCAATGCGGGTCGCCTCGGCGGCCGGCAGGTTCTTGATGCCCTGCTGCGTCTTGAGGTGCCACTTGCAGTACACGCGCTCGCCAGCCTCGTTGATCATGCTGAAGGTGTGGCTGCCGAAACCGTCCATGTGGCGGTAGCCGTCCGGCGTGCCGCGGTCCGAGAACAGCATCGTCACCTGGTGCAAGCTTTCCGGCGTCTTGCTCCAGAAGTCGAACATCATGGTCGGCGACTTCAGGTTGGTTTGCGGGTCGCGCTTCTGGGTGTGTATGAAGTCCGGGAACTTGATGCCGTCCTTGATGAAGAACATCGGCGTGTTGTTACCCACCAGGTCCCAGTTGCCTTCCTCGGTATAAAAGCGCATGGCGAAACCGCGCGGATCGCGTTCGGTATCGGCGCTGCCCTTCTCGCCACCGACGGTGGAAAAGCGCACGAAGGTCTCGGTCTGCTTGCCGACGTGGGCAAACAGTTTGGCTTTCGTAAAACGGGTGATGTCGTGGGTGACGGTGAAGGTGCCGTAGGCGCCGGAACCCTTGGCGTGCACCACGCGCTCGGGAATGCGCTCGCGGTTGAAGTGCTGGAGTTTTTCGATCAGGTGAAAGTCCTGCAGCAGAACGGGGCCACGCGGCCCGGCGGTGATCGAGTTTTGATTGTCGGCGACGGGGATGCCGGAGGCGGTGGTGATCGGTGGTTGACTCATGCTATGGCTCCTTGTTTTGTAATAGCTTGAGGCTATTTTAATCAAGGATCGCCATATATTAAAACTATATATATACCTATGGAATCTATAGTTATTATTAATCGCAGCGGTTGGCAAACATTGCTATCGGCGCACCGTCATCCCCGCGCACGCGGGGAGGACGGATTGGAAGCGAGCGGATGACGTTACGCCTTCGACTCGGCGATACGTTTGGCGATATGCGCCAGCGCATCCTCCACCTGGTCGATCAGGATCAGGCACAGGTCCCCTTCCTGCAGGCGGCCCAGGGCCGTGTCGATGGCCAGGAATTCGCCGTAGATTTCCTGCACGTGCGACGTGCGCGGCGCGCCGTTCAGGCCCGAGCGCAGCAGCGCGACCACTTCGCCGTCCACGCGGCCGCGCTGGCACGCGTCTTCGTACAGGATCACGTCGTCGAATGCGCGGCCGAGGATTTCGGTCTGCAGCGTGATGTCCTCGTCGCGGCGGTCGCCGGCGCCCGAGATCACCACGCCGCGGCGCTTGGCCGGCATGGTTTCCACGGCCTGCACCAGCGCCAGGATGGCGTCCGGATTGTGGCCGTAGTCGGCGATCACGGTCGCGCCCTTGTAGTCGAATACATTGAAGCGGCCGGGCGCGTTGTCGGAGTCGTTGGCGAACGTGCGCAGGCCGAGGCGGATCGCGTCCCAGCCGATGCCCACGCCCCACGCGGCGGCGACGGACGCCATCACGTTATCGACCTGGAAGCCGATGGCGCCGTTGCGGGTGATCGGCACTTCCGACAAGGCGATGCGGGTTTGGTCCTTACCTTCGGCGGCGACCAGGTGGCCGTCTTCCACGTACACGGTGCGGCAGCCTTGCGCCAGGTGCGTGGCGATCACGGGATGGCCGCGATCGGCGCCGAAGAAGATCACCTTGCCCTTGCAGGTGGTCGCCATGGCGGCGACGATCGGATCGACCGCGTTCAGCACCGCGTAACCGGTCTCCGACACGTTCTGCACGATCACGCGTTTGAGCACCGCCAGGTCTTCCACGGTGGTGATGTAGTTCAGGCCCAGGTGATCGCCGGCGCCGATGTTGGTCACCACGGCCACCTGGCAGCGGTCGAAGGCCAGGCCTTCGCGCAGGATGCCGCCACGGGCGCTTTCGAAGACCGCCGCGTCCACGTCCGGGTGCAGCAGCACGTTGCGGGCGCTGCGCGGGCCGCTGCAGTCGCCGCTGTCGGTTTGCCGGCCTTCGATGTACACGCCGTCGGTGTTGGTCATGCCGGTGCGCAGGCCGCTGGCCGTGAGCAGGTGGGCGATCAGGCGCACGGTGGTGGTCTTGCCGTTGGTGCCGGTGACGGCAACGACGGGAATGCGGCCGTTCTCGCCCGGCGCGAACATGGTGTTGACGATGGCTTCGCCCACGGCGCGGCCCTTGCCGTACGACGGCGCGATGTGCATGCGCAGGCCGGGCGCGGCGTTCACTTCCACCACGCCGCCGCGGCGGTCGTCGAACGGTTGCAGCACGCCTTCGCACACGACGTCCACGCCGCAGATATCGAGGCCGATCATCTGCGCCGCTTCCACCGCGCGCGCCGCCACTTCCGGGTGCACATCGTCGGTGACGTCGGTGGCGGTGCCGCCGGTGGACAGGTTGGCGTTGTTACGCAGGATCACGCGCTGGCCCTTGGCCGGCACGGGGTCCGCATTCAGGTCCTGCAGCGCCAGGCGCGCCAGGGCGATGTCGTCGAACCGGATCTTGGTCAGCGACGTGGAGTGGCCGCTGCCGCGCCGGGGGTCCGAGTTGACCAGGTCCACCAGCTGGCGCACCGTGTGCTCGCCATCGCCCACCACTTGCGGCGGGTCGCGGCGCGCGGCGGCAATGAGCTTGTTGCCGATGACGAGCAGGCGGTAATCGTGACCCGGCAGGTAGCGTTCCACCATCACGTCGTCGCGGAATTCTTTTGCGGTGCGGAAGGCCTGCTCCAGGTGCTCTTTGGAGTTGATGTTGACGGTGACGCCCTTGCCCTGGTTGCCGTCCTTGGGTTTGACCACCACCGGCAGGCCGATGTCCTGCGCCGCCTTCCAGGCGTCCGCCTCGTCTTCCACAGTGCGGCCGTACGGCACCGGCACGCCGGCTGCGTGCAGCAGCTTCTTGGTCAGTTCCTTGTCCTGGGCGATCGATTCGCCGATCGCGCTGGTGCTGTCCATTTCGGCGGCCTGGATGCGGCGCTGTTTGGAACCCCAGCCGAACATCACCATGCTGCCTTCGGTGAGGCGGCGAATCGGGATGTCGCGGGCAATCGCCGCGCTGACGATGGCGCCGGTGCTCGGCCCCAGGCGCACGTCTTCATCGAGGTCGCGCAGTTCGGTCAAGGCCGCGGCCAGGTCGAACGGCGCATCGGTCAGCGCGGCGTTGATCAGTTGTTCGGCCAGCGTGACGGCCAGGCGGCCGACGGCTTCTTCCGAATACTCCACCACGGTCTGGTAGATGCCGTCTTCCAGCGTGGCGCTGGTGCGGCTGAAGGTGACCGGGCAGCCGGCCTGCGCCTGCAGGCTCAGGGCCGCCGCTTCCAGCACGCTGGCCAGCGACACGGCGGCGTCGTTGCCCGTGTGTTCCAGTGCGCCGATGGCCGGGAAGCGCGCATGCAGGCGCTGCTCGAAACCGGCCAGCTGCGCGATGGCGCGTTCTTCGGGCGGGCACGAAACGATCACCTCCACTGCGGTGTGGTGACTCCAGAGATTGGGGCCGCGAAGGGCGCGGGTGCGTATGACTTCCATAAATCTGCTTGTTCTTTCAGTGATGTGTCAGTGATGTTGACGCTTCGGCGTCGCATCGAAGGTGCGCAGTCCGGCGGCGATCAGCTCGGGCGTGAGGCCCAGCGCCCAGCCGGCGGCAATCGCGGCCAGCACGGCTTCGGGCGGCACCAGCGGCGACAGCGGCAGGCTGACCACGTCCACGTAGCCTTGCGCCAGCACGATGCTGCGCTGGTCGCCCTGGCCGCGCTGGAACACCACGCGCGCGCTGTCCTGGCGATGCTGCACGATGGCGGGCAAATGCTCGTCCACGCCGTAGAAAATCACTTCGCCGTCGCACAGGCGCGCCATGTCCACCACCTGCGCATCGGCGGCATTGAGCACCGCCGCGCCGCTCGGCAGGATCACGTCGACCTGGGTGCGCAGCACGTTATACAGCTGGTCGTCGGTGGCGATATGGAACTCGGCCAGGTCTGCCACGCCCGAGAGGTCGGTCACCACGCCCACCGTGCAGCGGTCGTAGGCCAGGCCTTCGGTGAGGATCATGCGCGGGCTCGATTCGAACACCGCCGCCTCCACGTTCTTGTTGAGCAGCAGGCGTTCACCGGTTTCCCAGTCGGACAGGCCGTCGCGCGACAGCAGGCGGCTGTTCACAAACAGGCCGTCCTCGCAGCTCACGCCCACTTTCTTGCCGCTGATTTGCAGCAGCCAGGCGATCAGGCGCGACGCCATGGTGGTGCCATGCGTGCCCGTGATGCCCACCACGGGAATGCGGCCCGTCTCTTCGGCCGCAAACAGCTGGTCCACGATGGCGGCGCCCACGTTGCGCGGCGCGCCGTGTTCCGGTTTCAGGTGCATCAGCAGGCCGGGGCTGGCATTGACTTCGATGATGGCGCCGCCCTGCTCGTGCAGCGGACGGCTGATGTCGGACGCCACCAGGTCGATGCCGGCAATGTCCAGGCCCACCACGCGCGCCGCCAGCGCGGCCATGGCCGCCACTTCCGGGTGCACCAGGTCGGTGACGTCGGTGGTCACGTTGCCATTGGGCTGGATCAGCACCTTCTGGCCGGCCAGCGGCACCGAGAACGCGTCCATGCCCTGGCGTTTGAGTTCGAGGATGGTTTCGCCCGACTCCTGCGGCTTGACCAGGCTCAGTGGAAAATCTTCTTCCTCGCCGCGGCGCGGATCGATGTTGATGTGCAGGTCGCACAGCTGCTGGATCGTGTGCTGGCCGTCGCCCGTGATCCACAGCGCTTCGCCGCCGGCGGCAGCGACCATGCGCTTGCCGACCACCAGCAGCCGGTGTTCGTTGCCGACGATGAAGCGCTCGACGATCACGCTCGAGCTGTCGCCTTCGTCGGACGCCAGCGCGTAGGCCGCGGTGACGTCGGCTGCCGTCATCAGGTTGAGCGACACGCCACGGCCATGGTTGCCGTTGTACGGCTTGACCACGACCGGCAGGCCGATGTCCTGCGCCGCTTGCCACGCCTCTTCCGCGCTGGTCACCAGTTCGCCTTCGGGCACGGGCACGCCGCACGACGACAGCAGCGACTTGGTCAGGTCCTTGTCGCTG
>JBEVMD010000436.1:0-2522 GCA_040508835.1 Duganella sp.
CATCGGTTCCAGGAAGCGCACCGTGCGCACGCCGCCGTCGCCGCCGCGCCACTCGCCAGCGCCGCCGCTGCCCGCGCGGATGCGGTAACTTTCCAGCCGCACGGGGAAGCGGAATTCCAGGATTTCGGGATCGGTCAGGCGCGAGTTGGTCATATTGGTCTGCACCACCGCCACACCGTGAAAACCGGGGCCGGCGCCGGAACCGCCGCTGATGGTTTCGTAATACTGGTAGCGCGCATTCCCAAAAGTAAAATTGTTCATCGTGCCCTGCGCGGCTGCCATCACGCCCAGCGCGCCGTACAGCGCGTTGGTGATGCAGGTGGACGTTTCCACGTTGCCCGACACGACCGAGGCCGGATAGTGCGGGTTGAGCATGGAGCCGGGCGGAATGATCACCTTGAGCGGCTTGAGGCAGCCGGCATTGAGCGGAATCTCGTCGTCCACCAGCGTGCGGAACACGTACAGCACGGCCGCCATGCACACGGCCGACGGCGCGTTGAAGTTGTTGTCGAGCTGGTCGGACGTGCCCGTAAAATCGATCTCGGCGCTGCGGGTGTCGTGGTCGACCGTGACCGTCACCTCGATCTGGGCGCCGTTGTCGAGCTTGAGCCGGTACGTGCCGTCGCGCAGCGCGCTGATCACCCGCCGCACCGCTTCCTCGGCATTGTCCTGCACGTGGCCCATGTACGCCTGCACCACGTCCAGGCCGAAATGGGCCACCATCTTGTGCAGCTCTTCCACGCCCTTCTGGTTCGCGGCCACCTGGGCGCGCAGGTCGGCCAGGTTCTGGTCCGGGTTGCGCGCCGGATAGCGGGCCGATGCGAGCAAGGCCCGGGTTTCCGCCTCGCGCAGCTGGCCGCCGGCCGCGCCGGCACTGTTGCCATCGACCAGCTTGAAATTATTGATCAGCACGCCCTCTTCCTCGATCGTGCGCGAGTCGGGCGGCATGGAACCGGGCGTGGTGCCGCCGATGTCGGCGTGGTGGCCGCGCGAGCCCACGTAGAACAAAATGCGCGTCCCGGCTTCATCGAACACGGGCGAAATCACCGTCACGTCGGGCAGGTGCGTGCCGCCATGGTACGGGTCGTTGAGCATGAAGACGTCGCCCGCGTGCATGCGGCCGGCGTTGTCGCGCATCACGGTCTTGATGCTCTCGCCCATCGAGCCCAGGTGCACCGGCATGTGGGGCGCGTTGGCGATCAGGTTGCCGTCGGCATCGAAAATCGCGCAGCTGAAATCGAGCCGCTCCTTGATGTTGACGGAATACGCCGTGTTCTGCAGCCGCAGCCCCATCTGCTCGGCAATCGACATGAACAGGTTGTTGAAGATTTCGAGCATGACCGGGTCGGCCTCGGTGCCGATGGCGCGCCGCGCCGGCAGCGCCGCCACGCGCCGCAGCACCAGGTGGTCGTGCGGCGTGACCTGCGCCTGCCAGCCCGTTTCCACGATGGTGGTGGCATTGGCCTCGGCAATGATGGCGGGACCGGCAAGGGCGTCGCCGATGCGCAGGTCGGCGCGCCGGTACAGCGCCGTTTGCACCCACTGGCCGTCCGCATACATGGGGACGGTGGCGCCGGGCTGCAAACCTGCCGGGCGCGCCGGCGCGGCAGTCGCGTCGGGCACGGCTTCCGCCGGCGCATCGGACTTGCCCACGGCTTCCACCGACACCGCTTCCACGATCAGTCTTTTGTCCTGCATCAGGAACGAATACCGCTTGCGGTATGCCGTTTCGAACTGTGCGCGCATGCCGGCAATGGACTCGAACAGCACGATCAGCGCCGTGTCGGTGCCCTCGTAGCGCAGGTGCACGCGCTCGATCAGCGCGATCCGTTCGTCGTCCACGCCCTGGTGCTGCAGGTCGGCGCCGGCCTGGCGGCCCAGCGCGTGCAGGCGCGCCTCGATATCGGCCAGCGCGTCGTCCGCGAGCGCCACCTCCATGGCGGCCTCGCGGATGGCAGTCTGGTCCGCCAGCCCCATGCCGTACGCGGACATCACGCCGGCCAGCCCGTGCACGAACACGGTTTTCATGCCCAGCGCGTCGGCCACCAGGCACGCGTGCTGGCCGCCCGCGCCGCCAAAGCTGGTGAGCGCGTACTCGGTGACATCGTGGCCGCGCTGCACGGAAATCTGCTTGATGGCATTGGCCATATTACCCACCGCGATGTCGAGGAAACCGGCGGCCACCTGTTCCGGCGTGGTGGGGTTGCCGGTGGCCGCTGCAATGCGCGCGGCCAGTTCCACGAACGCGATGCGCACGGCCTGGGCGTCGAGCGGCTGGCGGCCGTCCGCGCCGAACACCTGCGGAAAATAGTCGGGCTGGATCTTGCCCAGCATGACGTTGCAGTCGGTGACAGCCAGCGGGCCGCCGCGGCGGTAGCTGGCCGGACCCAGATTGGCGCCCGCGCTGTCCGGGCCCACGCGGTAGCGGCTGCCGTCGAAGTGCAGCAGCGAGCCGCCGCCGGCCGCCACCGTGTGGATGCTCATCATGGGCGCGCGCATGCGCACGCCGGCCACTTGGGTTT
>JBEVMD010000442.1:0-3919 GCA_040508835.1 Duganella sp.
AAAAGATGATGTTGGCGGTGAATGCGGAACTTCTATCGTACACCAGTCGTCAAAAGATTGGCATATTGGTATTCTGGTGCGGGACCAGGCGGATCACACACGACGTATAACCAACGGAGACTGTATGGCGACCAATATCTTTATCAACCTGCCGGTGCGCGATCTGCCGGCCTCGGTGAAGTTCTTCACCCATCTCGGCTATTCCTTCAACCAGCACTACACCGACGAGGGCGCCACCTGCATGATCGTGGCCGAAAACATCTTCGTCATGCTGCTCAGCGAGGAGCGTTTTAAAACCTTTACGCCCAAGGCGGTCTGCGATGCGCGCACGGCCACCGAAGTGCTGCTCTGCCTGCAGGTGCCGTCGCGCGAGGCCGTTGCCGCGCTGGTGGACAAGGCCATCGAGGCGGGCGGCAGCACCTACAAGGCGCCGCAGGACCACGGCTTCATGTACGGCCACGGCTTCCAGGACCTGGACGGCCATTTATGGGAAATCATTTATATGGAATCGGCGCCGCCCACCACGTAACAGCGTCAGCCCAGGCGGTCGGCTACCTGCGCCAGCATGGCGGCGGCCGGGTCGGGGCCCAGGCAGTCCACCACCACGCGGTCGGGCATGGACCGCAGCCACGTGAGCTGGCGCTTGGCCAGCTGGCGCGTGGCGATGATGCCCGTCTCGCGCATGGTGCGATAGTCGATGGCGCCGTCCAGGTATTCCCACGCCTGGCGATAGCCCACGCAGCGCATCGACGGCAGGCCCGGGTGCAGGTCGCCGCGGCGGCGCAGCCGTTCCACTTCCGTGATCAGATTGCCATCGTCAGTGTCTTCGAGCATGAGGTCGAAGCGCCGTTCGATGCGCCGGTGCAGCACGGCGCGGTCGGACGGCTCCAGCGCCAGCGACAGCAGCGCGAACGGCAGCTCGGTCCTGTCGCGCTGCGCCAGCAGTTCGGACATCGGCCTGCCGGCCAGGGTGCAGATTTCCAGCGCGCGCTGGATGCGCTGGGCGTCGGCCGGCGCCAGGCGCGCCGCCGTCTCCGGGTCGATGGCCGCCAGGCGGGCGTGCATGGCGGGCCAGCCCAGGCGTGCGGCGTCGTCTTCCAGCGCCGCGCGCAGGGCCGGGTCGGCGCCGGGCAGATCGTCGAGGCCATCGACCAGGCCCTTGAAGTACAACATGGTGCCGCCCACCAGCAGCGGCAGCTTGCCCCGTCCGACGATGTCGTCCACCAGCGCCAGCGTGGCGGCGCGGAACTGCGCCACCGAATAGGCGTCCAGCGGGTCGATGATGTCGATCAGGTGGTGCGGCACGGCGGCCAGTTCCGCGCGCGTGGGCTTGGCCGTGCCGATGTCCATGCCGCGATAGACCAGGGCGGAATCGACGGAAATGATCTCGGACGGAATGCGCGCGGCAATCGCCAGCGCGGACGCGGTCTTGCCCGACGCCGTCGGTCCCATGATGGCCACCGCCAGCGGTTTGCCTGCGTGCGCCATCATTGACCCCGCAGGAAAAGCTTGTCGAGGGCGCCGATTTCCACCTGTACCCAGGTGGGGCGGCCGTGGTTGCACTGGTCGGCGCGTTCCGTGATTTCCATCTGGCGCAGCAGGGCGTTCATTTCCTGCACTGCCAGGATGCGGTTGGCGCGCACGGCCGTGTGGCAGGCGAGGGTGCCCAGCAGCTCGTTCTGGCGCTCGATCAGCACCCGCGAGCCGCCGAATTCGCGCACGTCGCGCAGCACGTCGCGCGCCAGCGTCTGGGCGTCCGCGTTCTTGAGCAGCACCGGCACCGAGCGCACGGCCAGCGTGGTGGGCGACAGCGCGGCAATGTCGAAGCCCAGCGTTTTCAACGTGTCCTGGTGTTCGTGGGCGGTGCCCACTTCCACCGGGTCGGCATAGAAGGTGACCGGGATCAGGAGCGGCTGCACCTGCATCTCCTCGCCGGCCACGCGGCTCTCGAGCGCGGTTTTCAGCTGTTCGTACAGGATGCGCTCGTGGGCGGCATGCATGTCCACCAGCACCAGGCCCTTGGCGTTCTGCGCCAGGATGTAGATGCCGTGCAGCTGGGCCAGTGCAAAGCCGAGCGGGAATTCTTCCTGCGCCATGGCGGCAGCGGACACCGTGAAGGGGCTGGACTGCGGCAGGGCCATGTCCGATGGCGGGCGGTAGCCGTCGACCCGGCTGCCGTTGGCGTTACCGTTGCCTTGAGCATTACCATTATTCGCGCCGCCAAACAGCGCGCCATATCGTTCCGTGCTTTGCGCCACGCCGCCCTCGGGCTGGCCGAAGCGCGGCGCGAAGCCGCCGACAGCACCACCACCACCATTAGCGCCGCCGGCGTCATTGCGCGCACCGAACGGCGACGGCGAAAACGTGGGCGCATAGTCTGGCGCCAGCAGCGGTCCGAACGACGTCTGTTCGCCGCGCCAGGTGGAACTGGTGAGCGTATCGGCGGCCGGCAGCGGCGACGGCACGCTGCCGTGCGCCGTGGCCGAGGTTTGGGCCAGCGCGCGCTGTACCGCGTGGAATACGAACTGGTGCACCGCGCGGCTGTCGCGGAAGCGCACCTCGATCTTCGACGGGTGGACGTTGACGTCCACCAGCGCCGGGTCCATTTCCAGCGACAGCGCATACGACGGGAACCGGTCGCCGTGCAGCACGTCCTGGTATGCCGCTTTCACGGCGTGCACCAGCACCTTGTCGCGCACGAAGCGGCCATTGACATAAAAGAACTGGCCGTCGGCCCGTGCCTTGGAGGCCGTGGGCAGCCCGGCGTAGCCGTGGAGGCGCAGCGGGCCGGCCGTTTCGTCGATGGGCAGGCGGGCGTCGGCAAAGCCTTCGCCCAGGATGTGGGCGCTGCGCCTGGCCATGTCGCACACCGTCCAGTGGTCGATGGTGCGGCCGTTGTGGGTAAGGCTGAACGCCACGTCGGGGCGCGCCAGCGCAATGCGGCGCACCACCTCGGCGCAGTGGCCGAATTCGGTCTGTTCGGATTTGAGGAATTTGCGCCGCGCGGGCGTGTTGAAATACAGGTCCTGGACGTCGATGGTGGTGCCCAGCGCGCCGGACGACGGCGCTACCGTGCCGTTGTGCGAGCCCACCAGCTCCCACGCGTGCGCCGCTTCGGCCGTGCGCGACGTGAGGGTGACGGCAGCGACGGACGCGATGGACGCCAGCGCCTCGCCGCGAAAGCCGAGCGTGCCCACGTTTTCCAGGTCGTCGAGCGACGCGATCTTGGACGTGGCGTGGCGGGCCAGCGCCAGCGGCATCTGCTCGGGCGCGATGCCGCGGCCGTTGTCGGTGATGGCAATGCGTTTGACGCCGCCTTCCTCGAGCCGCACGCTGATCTGCGTGGCGCCCGCGTCGAGCGCGTTTTCCAGCAGTTCCTTGACCACCGCCGACGGCCGCTCTACCACCTCGCCGGCGGCAATTTGGGAAATCAGCTGGTCGGGCAGGGCCTGGATGGGGCGCGGCGTGCGGGGGGAAGTATCGGGGGCGTTCATGCCCCGATTATAACGCGTGCGCCAGGCCTTACGGCGCGGGTCGCACCCGCACGGGGATCGGCGCGTTGCATAGTTCCACGTAGTTGGCCGCGTACTTGTTCCACGGGCCGCCACGGTTGCGCTGCGCTTCCACGATGTCGCGGTAGATCGGCGCTTCGCTGCGCAGCACTTCCAGGTGCACGCGCTCGGCCTCGGGCACGTCGGCCGCCAGCCGCACGCGGGTGATCGGCAGCTTGGCTTCGTTGGGGCCATAAAAACCCATGGCCTCGCTGCCGCGCGGCAGCGACGACAGCAGCTCCATGCCGCGCCAGACTTTGCCGACCACGGCGACATTGCCGTCGAGCTGCCGCGGCGACTGGCCGACCACGACGTACAGCTCGTTGCCATGCCCGCTGTCGGGTTCGTTGTCGCGGCCGACACCGATC
>JBEVMD010000462.1:0-4469 GCA_040508835.1 Duganella sp.
CAGGCCGTTTTCCTTCGCCTTGGCCAGGATGCGTTCGCGATTCAGGCCGCCACCGTCGTCGGCCACCTCGATCACGATATTGCCGCCCTGGTGGGCCGCGGACAGGAACAGGCGTCCCGACTCCGACTTGCCGGCGGCGACGCGCGCGGCCGGCATCTCGATGCCGTGGTCGATCGAGTTGCGCACCAGGTGCGTCAGGGGATCGACGATGCGTTCGATCAGGCCCTTGTCGAGTTCGGTGGCCGCGCCGTTGGTGATGAAATCGACTTTTTTGCCGAGCTTGGCCGCCAGGTCGCGCACCATGCGCGGGAAGCGCGAAAACACGAAGTCCATCGGCATCATGCGGATCGACATCACCGCTTCCTGCAGGTCGCGCGTGTTGCGCGTGAGCTGGCTGACGCTGTTGAGCAGGCGCTCGTGCTTCATCGGGTCGAGCGTATCGACGCGCTGCTCGATCATGGCCTGGGTGATCACCAGCTCGCCCACCAGGTTGATCAGCTGATCCACTTTTTCGATCGAGACGCGGATCGACGACGACTCGGCGCCGGCGTGCGCGGATTTTTCCTTCTCTTCCTTCTTGGCCGCCTTCTTTTCCTCTTCCTGCACCTGGGCCGGGTCGCTCACGATGCCGGCCTCGGCGCGGATCTGTTCCAGCGGCTGGAAGAAACCGTAGCCGCGCGCATCATCGCTGGCGGACTGCGCGTTGGCGCGGATCTCGTCGAGCGGCTGGAAGAAACCGTAGCCCTCGCCCGCTGGCGCGCCAGCACTGCCGGCGACCGGGTGCAGCGGCACGGCGTCGAAGAAGCCGTAGCCGAGGTCGTTCTCGACCTTGCTGCGGGCGGCGTCTTCCAGCTGTTGCTGGGCCTCGCTCAGGGCCGGCAGCTCGGTCACTGTCATGTCTTCCGGGTTCAGCACGAACGAGCAGATGGCAATGATGTCGTCCAGGCTCTCGTGCGTGGTCACGACCATGGCGTTGCGGTCGCGGTCGAGCGGCGTGATCGACACATGCCCCATCAGGCCCAGCTCGGCGCCGAGCGCGGTCACCTCGCGGTGGTCCATGACGGGCAGCTCCAGGCGGTAGCGGCGGGCGCCGCTGTGTTGGGACACCTGCGCGTCCAGCGCGCCAAACGACGGCGCGACCACGTGGGCCAGCGCCGCGACCGGCACGTTTTCCGTCAGCGAATGCAGCACCATGCGGATGTTGCCTACCGCGTCCTGGTCCACCTCGCTGCCGTGACGGTGCCCGTCCAGCTGCATCTTTAAAATATCCTTGGCGGCCAGGAAGGCGTCCACGTGCTCGGACGTGAGCGCCATTTCGCCCTTGCGGATACGGTCGAGCAGGGTCTCGAGGATGTGCGTGACTTCCGTCATGTCGGTCACGCCAAACGTGGACGCGCCGCCCTTGACGGAATGGGCGGTGCGGAAGATCGCGTTCAGATCCTCGGCGTCGGGCGCGTCGATATCGACGGCCAGCAGCAACCGTTCCATTTCAGCCAGCAGTTCCTCGGCCTCATCGAAAAAGACCTGGAAAAACTGGCTTATATCGATGGTCATGGTGATACTCCGTAAAGTTCGCTCAGCATCATTGCATGCGCCCTATCAGCCGATGACCTTTTTCACCACTTCGTTGAGCCGCTGCGGATCGAACGGCTTGACCAGCCAGCCGTTGGCGCCGGCCGCACGGCCCTTGTTCTTCATCTCGTCCGACGACTCGGTGGTCAGCATCAGGATCGGGGTCTTGGCATAGCTGGGCAGCTGGCGCAGCAGCTTGATCAGCTCCAGGCCATCCATGCGCGGCATGTTCTGGTCCGTCAGCACCATGTCGACCTGTTGCAACTTGGCTTTTTCCAGGCCATCCTGGCCGTCCACCGCTTCGACCACGTCGTAGCCGGCCGCCTTCAGGCTGAAGGCCACCATCTGGCGCTGGGAACTGGAATCATCAACTGCAAGTATTGTCTTGGCCATCTTGGTTCTCACTGTAATTGGTGCCGGAGGTCCGGCTTGTCACGATCGTATCGGCGGCGTTCCGAGGGGGCTCAGAACAGTTCGATGTCGCCGCTCTCCAGGTGCTGCTGATGTACGGCCTTGCGCAGCACGCTGCGCAATTCCAGGCTCTGGATCGCCAGCGCCATGCTCACCTTGCCGAGCAATTCGACGATCTGTTCGTTGTCGCTGTCGGGCACCATCTCGGCGCTGTGCGCGCCCAGCGTGCCGAGGAATTCGCGCAGGCCCGTCACCCGTTTCAGGGTGCGGTCGATCAGCTGGCTGGTCATGTCCTGGAACTGCAGGCTGATCACGGCCGCGTTCACGTAGCCGCCCACCTGGCCCGGCAACGCTTCGAGCTGGGTGCGCTGCTCGGGCGTGATGTCGGCGCCGTCCAGCAGGCTGTTGATGGTGCCCTGCTCGGCCGCCACCGCCTGGTGGATGGCCATGAAGTTGAAGGACAGCTTCTCGATCGCCTCCTCCAGCAACAGGCGGGTCTGGATCAGGTCCGTCTCGACCTCGGTCAGATGCTTGCCCCCGTGGTCGGACACGCCGGACAACAGGCGTTTGACGTGCGACCCCAGGATTTTTTTTCTCGTCATATCAGTCTCGTTTGTACCCTTGGTGCTTCTTTATTGCTGCTTATCTAACAATCTTATTTGATAATCTCGGCGACGTTTATTTTCGTACGGGCGGGCCGGACGGGGCCGCCGGCGCCGGCGCCGGCGCGGCAGCTTCTTCCACCGTGCCCTCTTCCGCGCCCACCTCGATCTGGCGGCCGCCGTCGCGGATCACGCTTTCCTCGGTGCGCTTGTTCATCACCAGGATGCTGATGCGGCGGTTGATCGGGTTGAACGGATCGGCCTTGTCGAGGTTGGCGGCCGAGGCCAGGCCCACCACGCGCAACACCTTGGCGTCCGCCATGCCGCCCACGATCAGCTCGCGGCGCGACGCGTTGGCGCGGTCGGCCGACAATTCCCAGTTGCTATAGCCGGTCTCGCTCATGTACGGCGTGGAATCGGTGTGGCCGGTCAGGCCGATGCGATTGGGCACGTCGTTCAAGACAAAACCGATCTCGTGCAGGATGTCCTTGAAGTACGGCTGCAGGTCGGCGCGCGCCGAATTGAACATCGGCCGGTTCTGCTCGTCGACGATCTGGATCCGCAAGCCTTCGCTGGTGATATCGAGCAGCAGCTGGTTCTTGAACTTGGTCAGCACCGGGTTGGCGTCGATCTTCTGTTCGATCTTTTGCTTGAGGTTTTTCAGGCGGTCCTTTTCCTCGGCTTCCAGCGCTTTTTTGGCCGCATTGAGGTTGTAGGTTTTCTGCTCGGTCGGCGCGTCGCTGGCTTTGACCTGGCCGGTCTTGCGGGTCAGGTCGGTGCCGCCGCCCTGGATCACCGAGCTGCTGTCGCCGCTGCCCGAGCCGCCCTGCATCGCCACCTTCAGCGGCGTTTTAAAATATTCGGAAATCCCGTTCAGGTCGCCCTTGGTGGTGGAGCCGAGCAGCCACATCAGCAGGAAGAACGCCATCATCGCCGTCACGAAGTCGGCATAGGCGATCTTCCACGCGCCGCCGTGGTGACCGCCGCCGTGTTTCTTGATGCGCTTGACGATAATGGGCCGTAAGCCTTCTTCAGCCATGGCGGTTCCTTGCTGTGTTCAGGGTTGCCGAAATCACTTGGACTTGGACTTCTTGATATGGTCTTCGAGCTCGCCAAAGGTCGGCCGCTCGGTCGAGTACAGCACCTTGCGGCCGAACTCCACGGCCAGCGCCGGCGCATAGCCGTTCAGGCTGGCCAGCAGGATGACCTTGACGCACTGGTACATCTTGGCTTCTTCCTCGAGCTTTTGCTCGTGCAGGCTGGCCAATGGCGCCACGAAACCGTACGCCAGCAAAATGCCGAGGAAGGTACCGACCAGCGCGTGCGCGATCAGGATGCCCAGTTCGGCCGGCGGCAGCCCGACGTTTTCCATGGTGTGGACCACGCCCATCACTGCCGCCACGATACCGAACGCCGGCATGCCGTCGCCCAGGCGGGCGATCGCATGGGCGGGCGCGGCGCCCTCGTGGTGGTGGGTGTCGATCTCGTTGTCCATCAGATTTTCGATCTGGAACGCATCCATATTCCCCGACACCATCAGGCGCAGGTAGTCGGTGATGAACTCGACGACATGGTGGTCTTCCAGCACGCTCGGGTACTTGCTGAACACGGGGCTTTGTTCGGGGCTGTCGATATCGCCTTCGATCGACATCAGGCCTTCCTTGCGGACCTTGGAGAGCACGTCGAACATCAGCGACATGAGCTCCATGTACAGGTCTTTATTGAAGCGCGAGCCCTTGAGCAGCTTGGGCAGCGCTCCCATGGTGGCCTTGATGGTCTTGGGATTATTGCCAGCAAGGAAAGCGCCAAACGCGCCGCCGCCGATCATCACCAGCTCGAGCGGCTGAAACAGCGCGGCCAGGTGGCCGCCCGCCATGGCGTAAC